>CABQCB010000107.1 GCA_902462475.1 uncultured Oscillibacter sp.
TGGAACTGCCACGGCTGCCGCCGAACCCCCGGCCAAAGCTCCCGCCTCCGCCAAAGCTGCCGCCTCCGAAGCCGCCGGTAGGCGGACGGCGGGGCGGTCTGGGAGGACGGGGCGGTCTGGGAGGACGGGGCGGTCTGGGCCGCCTGGGCCGTCCCCAGAAAATGGGATAGTACAGCACGGTAGGCCGTCCCATCCCGGGACGCAGATACCGGCGGCGGTAACGGCTGTACCGCATGCCGTCCAGGATGATCCAAAGCACCAGCAGCATCCCCAGCATCACCATTGCCCGGGCCGCCACCACGTTGGGCGCAGGCGCCCGATACCCGGTGCTGCGGGTATAGTAGCCGTCTCCGGTGGAGTAGGTCTGCGAAACAGCGGGGATGTAGTTTTCCCGGATGGAGACGCCATAGAAATCGCCAAACCATTCGAAATAGGCGTCCGCTGTCTTGCGCACGGCGGCGTCATAGTCCCCGGCGGCAAAATCCTCCTCCATGTAGGCATAGAGCAGGCTGGTCAGCTCCTGGCCATAGTCGTACAGGCCGTCTCCGCCGGAGACGCCGTAGTCGCCCAAAAGGCCGCTCTGGGATACGTCGTCCAGCGCCAGCACCAGCACCAGGCCATTGTTGCGCTCCCGGGAGCCCACCCCGTACTGGTTGCCCAGATCCGTGGCGTAGTCCACGATATCCACCCCGCCGGTGGTGGACACAGTCTGCACCATCAGCTGGGCGCCGGTCTGGGCAAAGAGAGAGGCGTTCATGGCGTCGATGTGGGCCATGGTCTCGTCCGAGAGCACCCCCGCGTAGTCGTATACATACGTATAGGTGCCCACGATGGCGGTGGACGGTGCCTGACTCTCGTCCGGCTTGCGGACCTGGCCCAGCAAAATGCCCGCCGCGATGGCCAGCACCATGATAAGTGCCGCCACCGGGCGCTTTTGCAAAGCTTTCATCATGTTCCCTTTCCCGCGCCGCCGCTCAGGTACGCAGCTCCAGGAGCTTTTGCTTCAGCTCCCCTTCGATGCGGCCCAGCTCGGCCTCGGCGGCCTTGCGCTTGGCGGCGCCCTCTTTTTGAATGTTCAGCACCTCGTCCAGCGTGGAGATGAGCTGCTCATTGGTGTGCTGGAGAGTCTCAATGTCCACCACGCTCCGCTCGGCCTCCCGGGCGGTGGCGATGGTGCCCATCTTGAGCATGTCGGCGTTCTTCTTCAAAAGCTCGTTGGTCATCTCCGTGACGGCAGCCTGGGCCGCGGTGGCCTGACGGCCGTGCTCCAGCCCCAGGGCCAGCACCATCTGGCTTTTCCACAGGGGGATGGTGTTCACCAGAGAGGACTGGATCTTCTCCACCATGAGCGTGTCGTTATTCTGGAGCAGCCGGGTCTGAGGCCCCATCTGGATGGAGATCATCCTTGTCAGCTCCAGGTCGTGGAGCTTCTTTTCAAACCGGTCGCACAGCTGTACCAGGTCATTGTAGGCCTGGGCGTCCTCCTGGGCGCCGGAGGCCTCCGCCTTTGCCTTCAGGGCGGGCAGCTCCGTGGTGCGGACCGCCTCCAGCCGCTTTTTGCCGGCCAGGATATACATGGTCAGCTCCTTGTAGTACTTCAGGTTCAGCTCATACATCTGGTCCAGCATGGCCACGTCCTTCAAAAGCGTCACCTGATGCTGCTCCAGCTCCCGGACGATCTTGTCCACATTGGACTCCACCTTGGCGTACTGGGCTTTCATGGCCTCCAGCTTGTTTCCGGTCTTTTTAAAGAGGCCGAAGAGGCCCTTCTTCTCCTCTTCCTCCCCGAAGCCCTTGAGCTCCACCACCAGATCGGAAAGGGACTTGCCCACCTCGCCCAGGTCCTTGGTACGCACGGAGTTGAGGGCGTTTTCGGAAAAGCCCGCCACGTTTTTCTGGGCAGCAGCGCCGTACTGAAGGATCATCTGGGAATCCGTCAGGTCGATTTTCTTGGAAAACTCCTCCACCGCCTGCTTCTCTGCGTCGGAGAGGAGGTTTTCATCCATCTGCACCGGGGTCACCTCCGGCTTTTCCGGCTCCTGGGGCACCGCCTGCGCCGTCGGGTCCAGCGTCAGCTCCGGCACAGCCTCCTGGGCTGCGCTGGGGGTCAGGGTCAGCTCCGGGATCGTGTTCTTTTCATCAGCCATATTTTCTTCCTCCGTTCCGGGTCCCCTCCGGGGACCGTCCGATTATTTCAATGGTTTAAAGCTCCAGCCGGGGCGCACCATCCTCGGGCTCGTCCGCCTTAAGGGGCTGGTCCGTCAGTCCCTCCCGGGCCATCATGGTCTCCAGCACGGTGATGTCCGTGGAGATATCCAGCGCCTCGGCGCCGTACAGGCTGTCCAGCTGCTTTTCAAAGGCGGAGACGATGGTGCGCATCATGCCCTCCACCCGTGCCAGGGTCGTGTCGATGTTCTTCCCGGACACGCCTGTGCCGCTCATGCGGTCATAGGCGTTGAGGAGCTTGAGGGTGGTGGGCAGATAGTAGTCCATGAACTTGCGGATCTGGGGGAGCTTGTCCGGGCTGCGCCCCACCTCCTGAAAGATCTTGGCAGAAACCTGCTCCAGCCGCACGATATCGGCGGAGATCCCGGGATCGGCAATGTTCTCGTCCAGCCGCTTCATCTCCACGATGGCCAGGCGGCCGTCCCGCAGCATCTTCTCCAGCTCCGGATTGCCGGTATGTGTCTCTTCAGCCTGCGTCTCCTTGGTCTGCGTCTCCTTGGTCTGTTCCATCTGCCCGGCCTGTTCCGTCTGTCCGATGGCACCGGTGCGGCAGAGCATGCTCACCAGGAAAAATACCACCACGGACACTACCGCCGCCGCGGCTATATGGGCAGGATGATACAGCGGCAGCAGCGCGCCCCAGCAGATCCATAGCACGCCTACTGCATAAAAAGGCGCCGTGCTCTTGCGTTTTTGCACTTCCACGGACAAGCCCCCTTCCAAAATTTCAATGGTATCTCGCCATATTTTCGCTTGCCCCGCAAGGGGCGGGAAAAACGGCTCAGATCAAAATGACAATTGCCGCCTTGCGGCTATTATACCCTGCTGCCCGGGCAGGGTCAAGGCGGAGGGCTGTGAAATGATTGTGAATGAAAGAACCCCCTCCCATGGCGGGAGGGGGCACATCAAGGCAGCGGGATGCCGTACAGCCCTGTGGTGGGATCCTGCCACAGGGGCAGGTGGGGCGGACGGAAGGTGAAGTAGATAAACAAAAACGCCAGGGTCCACAAAACCAGCAGCCCGGCCACCTGCCGCCACAGTCCGCCGGGACGATGCCGCTCCAGCAGAAGGAAGTCCACCACGTACACGGCCGCCGCGGCGATCAAAAACACGGCGATATCCGCCCACAGCCAGTGGCGGCCGAACACGCCGGTGTACGTATAAAAGAGCGTGGGGATCAGTGCAAGGCCTGCCAGGGTGCCCGCGGCCCGGGCGGAGAGCACGTTGGGATAGTTGCGTCCCAGGAAACACACCTGGATCACGGAAAAGAAAAACACCGGGAAAAACAGCAGCTTCATATGTTCCCAGGTGGACTCGTTCACCGCGGAAAACGCCGCCCAAAGCACCCTGCCGCCGCTCCAGCCATAGGTAAAGTGCAGCAGGGCGCCCACCGCCGCCGTGAAGAGGAACCCCGCCGTCTCCCAGAGAAGTAATCGCTTTCGCATCACGGCGCCTCCATACAAAAAGACTGCGGCCCGCCAGCCGCAGTCTCATTGTACGCCGCAGAGAGGAAAATTATACCCGCCGGAACTTACACGAACACCACCTGCACCAGCACCATGTAAAGGGCCGTTCCGCCGGCGATGGATAAGAGCACATTGCCCCGCCAGCGGTGGAGCAACGCCACTGCCGCCACGGACAAAAGCTCCGCCGCCCCGTGCGGGGGCGCGGCAAACTGGATATTGCGCAGGCAATATACCACCAGAAGGCCCATGACCGCCGGGGGCAGCACCCGCCCCAGGTACAGCACCACCGTCGGTGGGCGGCGGTTTTCCGGGAACAGCCAGAAGGGCAGCCAGCGGGTCAGCTGGGTGCCGGCCGCCAGGGCCAGGATCATGATGAAAGTCTCCGTTCCGCTCAGGCGCATAGCCGCTTCCTCCCTCCCAGTAAGATCGCCGTCATGATGACCATGGCGGGGATGACCAGATTGTCCGGCCCGAACACCGCTGCGGACACCACCGCCGCGCCGATGCCCACAGCACCGGGAAGGCGGTTTTCCCGCTTTTTCCACTGCTCCAGAAACAGCACCACAAAAAGTGCCGTCAGGGCAAAGTCCAGTCCCGTGGTGTCAAAGGGGATGTGACTGCCCGCCAGTGCGCCCAGGGCAGTGGCCCCCACCCAGTAGCCGTAGTTCAAAAGGGAGATCCAGAAGTAAAAGTCCTTCCGCTCCACCCCCTCCGGCACGTCCAGGGTGGACACCAGGGAAAACGTCTCGTCGCACAACGAAAAGATCAAAAAGGGCCGGACCCGGCCCAAGCCGCGATACTTGTCCAGCAGGCTCAGCCCGTAAAAAAGATGGCGGGCGTTGACCATGAGGGAGAGCAAAAATGCCTGCAGGGGGTCAAAGGCGGTGGTCAGCAGCGTCACGGCCACATATTGGATGCTGCCGCCCAGCACCAGCGCGCTCATGGCCGTGGCCCACACCACGCCGTAGCCCTTGGTCTGCATCAAAATCCCGTAGGCAAAGCCCAGCACCAAAAAGCCCGTCATGACGGGCACCGTGGCGGGGAAGGCGGCCCGCAGCGCCGCCCATCGGGCGCTCTTGTTGTTCATGGCGCCTCCTTATGTACAGGCGGCCCGGGGACAGGCATCCCGGAAAAACGCCAGAAACTCCTCCCAGGAAGCCGCTGCTCCATCCTTGAAAAAGCCCGCCTTGTCCAGCCGCACCACGGTGCCGCCGTCAAAGATGACTGCCAGCCATCCGCCCAGGTCCCGGACCTCCTTCACCTGGTCATAGGTCTTTTCCGCCTGGGCCGCTGCGTCGTGGACGGTGATCTTCTCCGCCCCGAACTCCACCGTGCGGTGCCAGGCCTCCACGCCCCACTGGGCCAGCATCCGCTGGTACTGCCGGGCGGCCATGAGGGGCAGGTAGAAAAAGACCCGGAACGCGGTCAGCACCAGCAGCAGGAAAAACAAAGCCCCATAGCCCCATCTGCCGTCCAGGATGGAGCGCACCAGCATCACGGCGCAGCCCGCCGCCACCAGCACCGGCAAAAGCGGGATGCGGCGCCGGCCCCCCAGCAGCACCGGCCGCCGGGCCCAGTCCGCATACAGTCTCCGGGTGATCTCATAGCGATTTTCAAACATAGGTACCTCCTCTTCCCCCGCCGGGGAATTGAAAAAAGGGGGCGGGATCATCCCCGCCCCCTGTGCTGTTTTTCTCCCGGGTCACATCTTCTCCGGCGCGTCCACGCCGATGAGCTTCAGGCCGTTTTTCAGCACCACGCGGGTGTCGTCCGCCAGCTTGAGCCGGGCGGCCATGACGCCGGGCTCCTCGCCCTTGATGCGGCAGGCGGTGTAGAAGCGGTGGAAGCAGCCGGCCAGCTCCTGGAGATAGCGGTTGATGTGGCTGGGGTCGTAGTCCCGGGCCGAGAGCTTGATCTCCTCGCAGAACTGGGCGATCTGCTTGATGAGGGCCTTTTCCGTCTCGCCGGTCAGCAAAGACATGTCCACGTCCGCCTGGGCAGGCACCTGCACGCCCTCCTCGCCCAACGTCCGCAGCAGCGAGCAGATCCGGGCGTGGGCGTACTCCACGTAGTAGATGGGGTTCTCGCTGTCCTCCCGGACGGCCAGGCCCAGATCGAAGTCCATCTGGGTGTCGGGCTTGGCGTTGAAGAACCAGCGGGCAGCGTCCACGGGGATCTCGTCCAGCAGGTCGCTCAGGGAGATGGCCTTGCCGGTACGCTTGGACATGCGCACCACCTCGCCGTCCCGCAGCAGCTTCACCAGCTGCATGAGCACGATATCCAGCTTCTCGGAGCCGTTGAGACCCAGGGCGTCCAGTGCACCCTTCAGGCGGGCCACATGGCCGTGGTGGTCGGCGCCCCAGACGTTGATGACCTTATCGAAGCCGCGGACGGCAAACTTGTTGCGGTGGTAGGCGATATCGGCGGCGAAGTAGGTGTAGAACCCGTTGGCACGGCGCAGCACGTCGTCCTTCAGGTCCAGCTTTTCGATGTCCGCTTCCTTCTTGCCGGCCTTGCGGAAGTGGTCCCGCAGGATGTCGGCGGTCTTGAGCCACACGGCGCCGTCCTTTTCGTAGGTCCAGCCCCGCTCCGCCAGCAGCGCCACGGTCTCGGCCACATAGCCGCTTTCGTGGAGGGTGGACTCATAGAACCAGTTGTCGTAGTGGATCTTGTAGCGCTCCAGATCGGACTTCATCTTGGGCAGGTTCACGGAAAGGCCGAACTGGGCCAGCTTCTCCTGGCGCTCCGCCTCGGGCACGTTCAAAAGCTCGTCGCCGTGTTGGTCATAGTAGGCCTGGGCCAGGTCCCGGATGTCGCCGCCCTGATAGCCGTCC
>CABQCB010000108.1 GCA_902462475.1 uncultured Oscillibacter sp.
CGCTCCACTGCTCCCGGGCGGCGTCGATCTCGCTGCCCTGGCCGCAGGGGATCAGCGTCACGTGATCCAATCCCAGGTGCTCCTTGAGGATGTCCTCCAGCCGGCCGTCCTCCTGACGGATGGTCATTTTCCGGTTCTCGTCCAGCTCCATGACGAACACGGTGATGCTGGAGAGGATATTGGGATGGACCGTGAATTTGTCGCAGTCCACCATGGTGAACACCGTGTCCAGATGCATGAACGAGCGGGTCTTGGGGATGTTGAACGCCAGGATCTTGCGGAAGGTCTTGCTGTGGGAGAGCACGGTCTCCGCCAGGGCGTCGATGGAGTCCTCCCGGGTGCGCTGGGAGATGCCCACCGCCAGCACCTGGGGCGAGAGCACCAGAATGTCGCCGCCCTCCAGGGAGGTGGTCTGGCCACGGTCGTACCACCGGGGGGTGTTTTTGTAGAGGGGATGGTGCTCAAAAATGAACTTGCCGAAGAGGGTCTCCCGGTTGCGGGTGGGGGTGTGCATCTTGTGGATGGACACGCCCGTGCCGATGGTGGCGAAGGGGTCCCGGGTAAAATAGAGGTTGGGCATGGGGTCCACGGCAAAGGGGTAGCTGTCGGCAGCGGAGAGGTAGTCTCCTAAGCGTGCGCTGCCGGTGCGCAGCTGCTCTTTGCGTACGCCCGCCATCATGGTGGCCACCATCTCCCGGTCCGGCATGGCGGAGAGGTACTCCTCCAGGCTCTCGCGCATGCGGACCTCCCGGATGTCCGCCTCGTCCAGAAACTGTCGGATGAAGTCCCGGCGCACGTCGCCGTCCGTCAGCGATTCCACCACCAGGTCGGTAAGGTACACCACCTCCACGCCCTGGGCGCGCAGGCAGTCGGCAAAGGCGTCGTGTTCCTTTTGTGCTTCCTTCAGATAGGGAATGTCGTCAAACAGCAGCCGCTCCAGATATTCGGGCATGAGGTTTTCCAGCTCGCCGCCGGGGCGGTGCAGCATGACTCGCCGCAGACGGCCGATCTCCGAGGTATTATGAATCCCGGTTTCCAATCTTGGTTCACTCCTTTTTTCTCGCAGGGTTTGCTCTGGCATAGGGTCTGTGTTTTTTTCCGTTTCATGCGCGGAAAATAAAAAAAGAACAGGCCGAAGCCTGTTCTTTTTTGTATTTGCAATAAAGATCCGTATGGCTCAGTAGCCCAGGATGAGGCCTTTTTCCATGGCGTAGAAGCTGGTGAGGCCCCGGCAGGGCAGGATATCCACGCTGTGCACGGGCAGATCCTCCAAAATCTGCTGCTTGAGCTTCAGAGCGCCGGCCAGGTTCTCGCAGTGGGAGATGACCACCTCCGCGCCGGTGCAGTCCTTGCTCTGCCGCATGAGGGCGGTGATGGCCTTGTAGGTCTTGGCCTCGCCCCGGGCCTTGTCGGCCACGTGGATGGTGCCCTGGGGCGTGGCGTCGGCAATGACGTGGATACCCAGGGAGTGCAGCAGCGTGCCCACCAGGGGGCGCATGCGGCCGTTTTTGATGAGGTTGTCGAAATTCTCCAGGGTGAAGCAGGTGCGCAGGGCGGCCTGATACAGCCGCAGCTGGTCGCAGATGCTCTCAAAGTCCTCCGGTCCGGCGGCGGACTCCATCAGCGCCTTGGCCTTGCGGATCAGAAGCACCATGGCGCCGGCGGTGGATTTGGAATCAATGACGCAGATCTTCTTTTCCGGGTGCTCCTCCAGCGCCATCTCCCGGCCCATGACGGCGGCATTGTAGGTGCCGGAGAGGTTGGCGGAAATGGTGAAGCACACGGTGCAGTCCCCGCCCTCAAACGCGCGGGCAAAGGCTGCCGGAGAGGGGCAGGCCGAGGAGGAGGCGGACTTTTCCGCCGCCATGGCGTCCAGCAGGTCGGGCACCACCAGATCGTCATTATCCAGGAATTCCCGTGCACCCACCTGCAGCCGCAGGGGGACTGTTTCAAACCGGACGACATCACTTTCAAAGGCGGACATACGCAGGTCGCAGCTGCTGTCACTGACAATATTCCAAGTCATATAAAACTCCTTGTAATCTGGTTTTAAAAACCAGATTTTTCTTTAATCATAATACGCTTTTCTGCCTTTGTCAATGACAAAAGCCCGAATGGATTGACAATGTGGGGAAAAGATGCTATTTTAATATAGTTCAAAAAAGAACAGTTTCGATAAGAACAAAAACGGAGGGGCGTATGGAGTTTTCCCAGCTTTTACGGGCGGCCCGGCAGTTTGAGCGGGTGTTTGCTCAGAGGATCTCCCCGGTTTTGGAGCGGTGCGAGCTGACCATGGGAGAGATACGGGTGCTGCTGTTTCTGGCCAATAACCCCGGGTGCGACACGGCCCGGGACGTGGTGATGGTGCGGGGACTGGGCAAATCCCAGGTGTCCCAGGCGGTGGACCTGCTGGTGGGCAAGGGGCTTTTGGAACGCTGCCCCAGCCAGCGGGACCGGCGGATCGTCCACCTGACCATCACCCAGGCGGGGTGGCCGGTGGCCCGGGAAGCCCAGGCCGTACAGGCCCGCTGCGGCCGTGCCCTGTTTGAAGGGCTGACGCCGGAAGAGATGGAAACGCTCCGGGTGATCCTGGAGAAAATTGTGGTCAACAGTGCACGCTTGGCCGGAGAGGAGCAGAAGCAATGAGGAAAAAGGCGGATGAGGTCAAAGAAAATGTGGATCTGGGAAGCGGAAAGGTAAGCCGGCTGTTATTTTCCCTGGCGATGCCCACCATTACTTCCCAGATCGTGAATATGCTCTATAACCTGGTGGACCGGGTGTACATCGGGCACATGACACCGGTGGACACGGTGGGCAAGCTGGCACTGACCGGTGTGGGTGTGTGTCTGCCGGTCATCATGGTGGTGTCGGCCTTTGCGGCTTTGCTGGGCATGGGCGGCGCGCCCCGCGCCTCCATTGCCGAGGGCCGGGGCGACGCGGAGGAGTCCGAGCGCATCATGGGCAACTGCTTTACCATGCTGGTGGCGGTGTCCCTTGTTTTGACGGTGGTGCTGCGGCTGATCGCCGAGCCCATGCTGCTGACCTTCGGCGCCAGTGAAAATACCATCGGCTATGCGCTGGACTATATGAACATCTACGCCCTGGGCACCTTGTTCGTCCAGGTGACATTGGGCATGAACGCTTATATCACCGCCCAGGGCTTCACCACCGTCAGCATGCGCACGGTGCTCATCGGCGCCATCCTCAACACCATCCTGGACCCCATCTTTATCTTCGGGTTCGACATGGGCGTCCGGGGCGCGGCGCTGGCCACCATCCTCTCCCAGGCGGTGTCCGCCGCGTGGGTGCTGCGGTTCCTGCGGAGCAAGAAGACCAAGTGGCGCCTGAAAGGAAAGAACCTGCGTCCCCGGGCCAAGGTGGTATTCCCCTGCCTGGCCCTGGGCCTCTCTCCGTTCATTATGCAGTCCACGGAGAGTCTGATCGCCATTTGCTTCAACTCCTCCCTGCTCAAATACGGCGGCGATATTGCCGTGGGTGCTATGACGGTGCTCACCAGCATCATGCAGTTTGCCATGATGCCCCTTCAGGGGCTGACCCAGGGCGCCCAGCCCATCGTCAGCTACAACTACGGCGCCAGAAAGGCCGACCGGGTGCGGGAGGCCTTCAAGTGCCTGCTGAAGGCCTGCGTGGTATACTCCATGTGCCTTTGGATCCTGGTGCAGCTGTTCCCCCGCATGTTCATCCTGATTTTCAATAATTCCCCGGAGCTGGTGGATTATGCCTCCTGGGCCCTGCGGATCTATATGGCGGCCACCGGCGTGTTCGGCGTGCAGATCGCCTGCCAGCAGACCTTCATCGCCCTGGGCAACGCGAAAACGTCCCTCTTCCTGGCGGTGCTGCGCAAGATCATCCTGCTGATCCCGCTCATTTATATTCTGCCCCTGTTCTTCACGGATAAGGCATTTGCCGTGTTCCTGGCGGAGCCGGTGGCGGACGTACTGGCAGTGTGCACCACGGCCACCATGTTCTTCTTCCAGTTCCGCCGGTCCATGGCAGAGCTGGAGCATCCCAAGAGCGCCTGAGAAAGAGCGGGCGCTGCCGGCAAGGCCCAATAAAAAAAACCGGACAGCCACTGGCTGTCCGGTTTTTTATGTAGTTGGTTGTGCTCAGGATTTTTTATCCCGGGGCAGCACCAGGTTCAGCAGCACGGCCATGATGGTGGCAACCACCACGGGGGACTTGCCGAAGATCATGGTGAAGCTGTCGGGGAACTGGCTCAAAGAGCCGGCGGCCTGGGAAATGCCCACGCCCAGGGCTGCGGAGAGGCCCACGATGGTGGTGTTGCGGGCGGAGAGCTCCTGGGAGGCGATGAGCTTCATGCCGGTCATGGCGATGGTGGAGAACACGGTCACCGTGGCGCCGCCCAGCACGCACTGGGGAATGGTGGTCAGGATGGCGGCGAACTTGGGAGACACGCCTGCCAGCAGCAAAAATGCACCGGTCAGCGCGAACACCGTGCGGTTGATGACCTTGTTGGTGGTGACGATGCCCACGTTCTGGGAATAGGTAGCGGTGGGCAGGCCGCCGAAGAGGGCCGTGAGGATGTTGCTGGCGCCGTAGGCGATGATGCCGCCCTGCAGCTCCCGGTCAGTGGGGTCACGGTCCATGCCGCCCACGGTGGTGGCGGTGAAGTCGCCGATGGCCTGGATGGAGTTGATGGCAAACAGCAGTCCGATGGCGATGCAGGAGGCGGGATCGAAGGTCACGCCGAAGTGCATGAACTGGGGCAGGGAGAACCAGGCGGCCTCGCCCACGCTGGAAAAGCTCACCATGTCAAAGAACACGGCGGCCACAACATAGCCGAACAGCATGCCGATGAGGATGGAGGCCAGCTTGCAAAGGCCCTTGGCGAAGTGGTTGAGCACGATGACCGCCGCCAGCGTCAGCGCGGCCACCAGCCAGTTTTGCCAGGAGCCATAGATGAGAGACTCGGAGGCGCCGGAGGCGGCAATGGCCTCGGCGGTGTTGGCGGTGCCGCCGGCCATGTAGTTGATGGCGGTGGGGTAGAGGGAAAGGCCGATGGTGAACACCACCGTGCCGGTGATGACCGGCGGGAACAAAAGACGGATCTTCTTGACGAAAATACCCACGATGATGGCCACCACGCCGCCGACGATCATGGCGCCGGCAATGGCCGCCACACCGCCGCCGGAGGAGGCGATGGCCTGCATGCTGGGCACGTAGGCAAAGCTCACGCCCAGGATCACAGGGAGGCCGGAGCCGAAGTACCGGCCAATGGGAAACAGCTGCAAGAGGGTGCAGATGGCGGACATGACCAGCGACGCCTGGATCAAAAGCACCCGGTCCGCCTGGCTGAGGCCAACGGCACCGGCAATGATGATCGGCGGCGTCACGCAGCCGACGATCATGGCTACCAGATGCTGCAGCGCCAGGGAAACAGAGGTACCAAGAGGGGGTCTGCCAGTGAATTGAAACAGGAGATCACGACCGCGGGGAGAAGATTCCATACTAATGGCTCCTTTCGGTTTGGTTTCTCAGTACAACTGTATCATAACACAAGAAATTGTAAAAGCAAACAAAAATTTTTTAGAAAAAACAAAAATTTATTGCGATTCGCCCTGGCGGGTCAAAGCGCGATGGTGGGCACAGCGTCGGCGGGGATGGGGCACACGTATCCCTCCACCGTGCGGCGGCGGAACTCCGCCTTGGCCTCCTCCAGCAGCTCCGGCCGGGTGAGCAGGTCCATGACCGCGGCGGAGAGCACCTTGCCTGCGTGGATGGCGGCCTTGTGGCCGATGTCCGTGCGGTCGCAGGATACGTTCTGCCAGCTGTGGCCGGGGCAGCCGTTGGGCCAGGCGGCCACGTGGATCTGGGCCGTGGGGCACTGCCAGCTCACGTCGCCCACGTCCGTGGAGCCGGGCTGGAAGGCGTCTCCCTGATAAAGGGGCAGCAGGAAGCTGTTCATGGCATGTCCTGCCTGGGCGCGCAGCTGCCGGACCGCCTCGGCGTAATCCGGGTCGTAGCCGCTGCCGATGCCGGGCACGCCGTCGCTGCCCGGGTAGGTGGCGGCCAGGGCGTCGGCAAAGGACAGCTCCTCCGGCGTGTAGTGGGGCACGCCCAGCGCCTGGAAGTTCTCGTAGAGGACCTGCTCCAAAACGTGGTTGGTAACGGTGTCTGCCAGGCCGTCGATAAACAGCTTTTCATAGGTGGTGTCCGTCATGAGCGCGGCGCCCTGGGCGATCTTGTCCACCCGCTTCTGGAGCTCCACCGCCTCGGCAACGTGGTTGGAGCGCACCATGTACAAAACACTGGCCTTGGGCTGCACCACGTTGGGGCTGCGGCCGCCGGCGTCGGTAATGGCATAGTGGACCCGGGCCTTGTCACTCATGTGCTCCCGCAGGAACTGCACGCCGATGTTCATCAGCTCCACGGCGTCCAGGGCACTGCGGCCCCGGTCCGGGGCGCCGGCGGCGTGGGAGGCCAC
>CABQCB010000109.1 GCA_902462475.1 uncultured Oscillibacter sp.
CAGGGGTTGAGGAAGGCGGTGATCTCCCGGATATGGGCCAGGAGCCCAGCCGTGATGCCGGGCAGAAGGTCCCCCTGCCCGCCCCGGGCGGAGAGGTTGATGTGCAGGCCGCTGCCGGGGAAGCCGCTGAGGGGCTTGGGGGAAAAGTCCGCCCACAATCCGCTGCGGTCGGCGATGGTCTCCACCACGGAGCGGAAGGTCACCGCATCGTCCGCCGCCTTGAGGGGATCGGCGTAGCGGAAATCGATCTCGTTTTGCCCCGGTCCCTCCTCATGGTGGGAGCTCTCGGGGAAAATGCCCATGCGCTCCAGCGTCAGGCAGATCTCCCGGCGCACGTTCTCCCCCCGGTCCGCCGGGGAGATGTCCATGTAGCCTGCCCGGTCAAAGGGCTCTGCGGTGGGCGTGCCCGTCTCGTCGGTCTTGAAGAGGTAAAATTCCATCTCCGGGCCGAAGGAGAAGTCATAGCCCGCCGTCCGGGCCGTCTCCACAGTGGACTTGAGCAGGCGCCGGGTGTCCGCCGCAAAGGGCGCGCCGTCCGGCCGGATCACATCGCAGAACATCCGCACCACGGCGCCGTTTTCCGGCCGCCAGGGGAGCCCTGCCAGCGTGGCCGGGTCCGGGCGCAGAAAAAGGTCCGACCGAACGGCGCCGCCAAAGCCCGCAATGGCGGAGGCGTCGAAGGCCATTCCGTCCTCAAAGGCCCGCCGCAGCTGACCGGGCATGATGGATAGGTTCTTCTGCCGTCCGTAGACGTCGCAGAAGGCCAGGCGGATGAACTTCACGTCCTCCTCCTGCACATACTGGATGACCTCCTGGGCCGTATACTTCATGGCCACACCTGCTTTCTTCGTTCAATTTGCAACATACATCTGCCGGTAAGGCATGCTGGAATTGGGCGTCACCAGCGTGAAAGGTCCGGCAAGAACAGCGCCGGACTCCAGCCCGAACAAACGGCAGAATGCCTCCACCGCCGGCCGCAGCCGCTCCAGATCCTCCTGCGCGGCGGGACGTGCGGTCACCTGCGCCGGGAAGATCACGTCCCGGCAGTCCGAGCGGAGAAACACCTCGCCGCCGTGCATGCCCGTACAGGGAAAGTTTCCCACCAGGGGACCGGAGCCGTCTCCCAGGCCCAGCACGGCGATGAGCCCGCCGGCCTGGTACTCCCCCAGAAAGCTCCCGGCCCGGCCGCCGATGACCAGGACGGGCCGCTTTTCCCCGTAGGCCTTCATGTGCACGCCGGCCCGGTAGCCGGCGTCCCCACGGACATAGATGGCGCCGCCCCGCATGGCATAGCCCGCCGCGTCGCCCACGCGGCCGTCCACGGCAATAGTCCCGCCATTCATGGTGTCCCCCACCGCGTCCTGGGCGTTGCCCGCCACGCGGATGGTCGCGCCGTTCAAATAGGCGCCCAGGGCGTTGCCGGGAACGCCCTCCACCGCGATCTCGCCGGCGTCCAGTCCGGCGCCCAGAAACCGCTGGCCCAGGCACCCCCGGACACGGCACGTGCCGCCGCTGCGGCGCACGGCCTCGTTCAGCTCCGAAAAGGACAGCGCCGATGCATCCAGTATCATAGTATCACACCTCCCGGTATTTTCAACGCAATCTTTCACTCTCCCGCATGGGCCACACCCAGCACCTTCAGCTCCCGGTCCGTAAGACCGATGCCCCGCAGCATGAGCCGGTTTCCCCGCAGGGCCTCGATGGAGTTGATGCCCATGGCCCCCAGAAACTCCTGGATCTCATGCCTCCAGGCGGTCATCAGGTTCACCAGGCGGCGCTGGCCCTCCTCCGGGTCCAGCCGCGCCACCAGCTCCGGCCGCTGGGTGGCGATACCCCAGTTGCACTTGCCGGACTGGCAGGTGCGGCACAGGTGGCACCCCAGAGCCAGCAGGGCGGCGGTGGCGATATAGCACGCGTCCGCCCCCAGGGCGATGGCCTTGACCACATCGGCGGAGGAGCGGATGCTGCCCCCGGCGATGATGGACACCTCACCCCGGATGCCCTCCTGGCGCAGCCGCTGGTCCACCGCGGCCAGGGCCAGTTCGATGGGGATGCCCACGTTGTCCCGGATGCGGGTGGGGGCGGCGCCGGTGCCGCCCCGGAAGCCGTCGATGGCGATGATATCCGCGCCGCTGCGGGCGATGCCGCTGGCGATGGCGGCGATGTTGTGCACGGCGGCCACCTTCACGATGACGGGCTTTTTGTATTCGGTGACCTCCTTGATGGAGTATACCAGCTGGCGCAGGTCCTCAATGGAGTAGATGTCGTGGTGGGGCGCCGGGGAAATGGCGTCGGAGCCCTCGGGCACCATGCGGGTGCGGGACACGTCTCCTACGATCTTGGCACCGGGCAGATGGCCGCCGATGCCGGGCTTGGCCCCCTGGCCCATCTTGATCTCCACCGCCGCGCCGGCGTTGAGGTAGTCCTTGTGAACGCCGAAGCGGCCGGAGGCCACCTGCACCACCGTGTTGGCGCCGTAAGGGTAGAAATCCTCGTGGAGGCCGCCCTCGCCAGAGTTGTAGCAGATGCCCAGCTCCTGGGCCGCACGGGCAAGACTGGCGTGGGCGTTATAGCTGATGGAGCCGTAGCTCATGGCAGAAAACAGCACCGGCATGCTCAGCTCCAGCTGGGGCGGCAGGGTGCACTCCAGCCGTCCCTGGACGTCCCGCTTGATCTGGTTGGGCTTTTTCCCCAGAAACACCCGGGTCTCCATGGGTTCGCGCAGGGGGTCGATGGAGGGGTTGGTCACCTGGGAGGCGTTGAGGAGCAGCTTATCCCAGTAGATGGGCATGGGCTTGGGGTTGCCCATGGAAGAAAGCAGCACGCCGCCGGAGGCGGACTGCTTGTAGACCTCCCGGACGGTATCGCTGTCCCAGTTGGCATTTTGCCGCAGGGCGCAGCCGCTTTCCACGATCTTCAGTGCCCGGGTGGGACACACGGACACGCACCGCTGGCAGTTGACGCATTTGCTGTCGTCGGCCAGCATCACATGGTGCTGCGCATCGTAGCGGTGGACACCGTTGGCGCACTGCGCCTCGCACAGGCGGCAGCGGGTGCAGCGGCTGTCGCTGCGCACCACCTCAAACTCTGGATAAACATCTCGGATCTGCATCAGTACGCTCCCTCCTTTACCCGGACGATCACCGGCTGGCCGCCCATGGGTGCCCAGAGATGCTCCGCCTCCGGCTCCATGGTGCGGATGGCCGCCTCCTCACTGGCGATGAACACCTTGTCGTCCTTTTCCGCCACCACCATGCTCCTTAGCTTCAGCCGGTCGTTGAGAGCCATGAGCCCGCCGGAAAAGCCCAGAATGATGGAAAAGGGCCCGGTGACCAGCAGGCTGGAGTACACCGTGCGCAGGTACGTCAGCTCCTCCCGCTCCCGGGTCGGACGGCGGGCGATGGTGCTCCAGAAGGGCGCGGCCATCACGTTGGCCGCCTCCCGCAGCGTCAGGCCCTGGCGGCGCAGCAGGTAGTCCAGGATGTAGGTAAAGACCTCTGTATCCGTCTGGAGCGTGCACCGGTAGCCAAACATCTCCATGAAGCGGCGGTTGGCGTCGTAGGAGGAGATCTCCCCGTTGTGGACCACGGAGCGGTCCAGCAGGGCGAAGGGATGGGCCCCGCCCCACCAGCCGGGCGTGTTGGTGGGATAGCGGCCGTGGGCCGTCCAGCAATAGCCCTCGTACTCCTCCAGCCGGTAAAACCGGGCGATGTCCTCCGGGTATCCCACCCCTTTGAAAACGCCCATATTCTTGCCGCTGGAAAAGACGTACGCCCCGGAGCCTCTGGTGTTCAGCTCCATGACCGTGCGCACCATCAGCTCCTGCTCATCCACCTGCATGGACCGCAGCACGGAGGGCAGGGGCGTGACAAAGTACCGCCAGATCAGCGGTTCGTCGGTGATCTGGGGGATCTTCTCCACCGGGATCTCCTCCGCCTGGGCGATATCGAAGCGCTCTTTGAGCAGTGCCTCACACTCCCGCCGGCAGCTGTGGCTGCGGAAAAAGAAGTGCATGGCGAAGTGGTTGCGGAACGCCGGATAGATCCCGTAGCCGGCAAAGCCGCCGCCCAGGCCGTTGGAGCGGTCGTGCATGGGGACCATGCTCCGGGCCACTGCCTCGCCGCTCATGCGCCGCCCCTCCCGGGAGATCACGGCGGAGACCGCGCAGCCGGAGGGGATGCGCACCTGTCCTTCCAGTTGTCTCATGATACTCATCCTTTCAGGGGAAAATCAAAACGGCGTTCGCCGCAAGAGGACATACTTCCTCCTATGGCGAACGCCGTTGTTCGTTACTAAAGAAAATACTCCATCCAAGGTACTGCCGTCAACCAGCACATTGCCGAAAAATCCCAATTTCCACGCCGCATCTTTTGGCGGATGCATCATTGACGACAGGCCGTCCCCCGGCGTATCATAGGCCCATCAAACGACGATGACGTCGCAGAAGGGACTTTCTGCCGCCATCGCCGTTTTTTTATTTTTTTGCGAGGTGATCCGTTTATGACGATACCGGAGTATTTTGGCAGCATGGTATTTGACGACCGGGTGATGAAGGCCCGCCTCAGCGCCGATGTCTACCATTCTTTGCGCCAGACCATCGACCAGGGCAAGAAGCTGGATCTGTCCGTGGCCAATGCCGTGGCCGCCGCCATGAAGGACTGGGCAGTGGAAAAGGGCGCCACCCACTTCACCCACTGGTTCCAGCCCATGACCGGCATCACGGCGGAAAAGCACGACAGCTTCATCTCCCCGGCGCCGGACGGCCGGGTGATCCTGGAGTTTTCCGGCAAGGAGCTCATCAAGGGTGAGCCCGACGCCTCCTCCTTCCCCTCCGGCGGCCTGCGGGCCACCTTTGAGGCCCGGGGCTACACCGCCTGGGACCCCACCTCCTACGCCTTTGTCAAGGGCAAGGTCCTCTATATCCCCACGGCGTTTTGCTCCTACGGCGGCGAGGCGCTGGACAAAAAGACGCCGCTGCTGCGGTCCATGGAGGCCCTGAACCGCCAGGCCATGCGGATCCTGCGGCTGTTCGGCAACGAGGGTGTCAAGTGCGTGCACACCTGCGTGGGCCCGGAGCAGGAGTACTTCCTCATCGACGCGGAGCTCTACAAGCGCCGTCCCGACCTGATCTATACCGGCCGCACCCTCTTCGGCGCCCGTCCTCCCAAGGGCCAGGAGCTGGACGACCACTACTTCGGCTCCATCAAGCCCCGGGTGGCCGCCTTCATGGAAGAGCTGAACGAGGAGCTTTGGAAGCTGGGCGTCCAGGTCAAGACCGAGCACAACGAGGTGGCCCCTGCCCAACACGAGCTGGCGCCCATCTATACCACCACCAACCTGGCCACCGACCACAACCAGCTGACCATGCAGGTCATGCAGACCGTGGCCGCCAAGCACGGCATGGTGTGCCTGCTGCATGAAAAGCCCTTTGCCGGCGTCAACGGCTCCGGCAAGCACAACAACTGGTCCATCTCCACGGACACGGGCGTCAACCTGCTCTCCCCCGGCGAGACGCCCCATGAAAATGCCCAGTTCCTCCTCTTTTTGTGCGCGGTGATCCAGGCGGTGGACGACTACCAGGATCTTCTGCGCATCTCCGTGGCCACCGCCGGCAACGACCATCGTCTGGGTGCCAACGAGGCCCCGCCCGCCGTGGTATCCATCTTCCTGGGCGACGAGCTGACTGCGGTGCTCCAGTCCATTGAGTCCGACGCCCCCTACCACGGCACGGAGCGCACCCGCATGAAGCTGGGTGTGCCGGCGCTGCCCCGGTTCCTGCGGGACACCACCGACCGCAACCGCACCTCCCCCTTCGCCTTCACCGGCAACAAGTTCGAGTTCCGCATGCTGGGCTCCTCCAACTCCATCGCCTGCACCAACATCATGCTCAACAGCGCCGTGGCGGATACCCTGCGCAAGTTCGCCGACCAGCTGGAGGGCGCCGACGACTTTGAAAGCGCCATCCACGCCCTGATCCGGGACACCATCATCGCCCACAAGCGCATCCTCTTCAACGGCAACGGCTACGACGACGCCTGGCTGGAGGAAGCCGCCCGGCGCGGTCTTTCCAACCTGCGCACCACGCCGGACTGCGTGCCCTGCCTGCTGGAAAAGAAGAACGTGGATATGCTCACGGGCCTGGGCGTCTACACCCCCGCGGAGCTGGAGTCCCGCTATGAGATCACCCTGGAGAACTACTGCAAGACCGTCTCCATCGAGGCGCTGACCATGGTGGACATGGCCCGCCGGGACATCCTGCCCGCCGTGGAGCGCTACGCCGCCCAGGTGTCGGGCGCCGCCGCCGCCAAGAAGGCCGTGGACAGCCAGCTGCCCTGCGCCTATGAGACCGGCCTGGTGCGCCGCCTGTCCGGCCTCACCGACCGCATTGCCGACGAGACCGCCGCGCTGGATCAGCTGATGGCCCAGCTGCACACTGCCGCCGACGGCGCCGAGACCGCCTGCCG
>CABQCB010000110.1 GCA_902462475.1 uncultured Oscillibacter sp.
GGGCAGGTGATGACCGGGACGGTATCGTCCGCCTGCCAGACCCGATAGGCCGTGGACGCTCCCAGAGCGGCGGCCGAAAGGATAAAACATATCAGCGTAATGATGCGCAGTCGTCTCATAAGTGCTCCTCAAGCTCTCTCAAATTCCTCCAGCACCGGATGGACCGGACGGTCCTCCAGGATGCGCCGGGGGTTTTCACGCAGCAAAAAGTCGGCGATCTCCGGCCCGTCCGCGGCCGCCGCCAGCTCCCACGCCTCCTCCATGCGGGTCGTGCGCCGGTAGGGGCTGTGGGCATCGGAGGCGATCAGATGAATGCAGCCGGTATCCATGCACCAACGGGCCGTACGGGCGGCCCGGCGGCCAAAGCGTCCGGCAAGGCTGCCCTTGTTGACCTGCAGCACATAGCCCCGCCGGGCCCACTCCAGCAGCAGTGCCTCGTGTCCCTGGACGAAGCGATACCGCTCCGGATGGGCCACCACCGGCACCACGCCCCGCTCCACGATGGCGGAGAGGATCTCCCCGGCAAAATCCGGCGACTCATCAAAGCCGAATTCCACCAAAAGATAGCGGCTGCCGCCCAAGGTCAGCAGCCGCCCACGGTCCAGCAGATCGGGCACCTGGGCGGTGGCGAACACCTCCATGCCCGCGTACAGTTCCACCTGCAATCCCGCCCGGCGCACAGCAGCCCGCAGCGCCTCCAGACGCTGGTGCAGCTCCGGTCCGGCGTAATTTTCAAACTCTCCCGGTATATTGCAGTGGGGCGTGACCGCAATGGCCCGCACCCCGCTGCGCTCCGCCATGGCAGCCATGGCCAGGCTCTCGTCCTCCGAGGCGGCGCCGTCGTCCACCCCCGGCAGGATATGACAGTGCAGGTCCGTCATCTCAGCCGTTGCGGAACTCTTCCAGATAGGCGGCCTTCTTCAGGCTCTTTTCCTCCTGATAGGTGGACTCCACCTGCTTGGCCAGGGAGTCATCCTTGCCGGCCTGCTTCAAAAGGGAGCGCAGCCGGTCCACCACCTGGGCCACCTGGGCGTCGCACTCCTTTTCCAGGGCCGTCAGCTCCTCCAGGCGCTTATAGACCACGTCGGCCTTGTTCTCCGCCGTGTGCTCGCCCTGGGTGTATTCGTCAATGGCCGCCTGGGCGATGGTCTCCAGCTTGCTCACGTAGGTGCTGCGCAGCACGTACATCTGGGCGATCTGCTCCTGGATCTGCGCCTCCACGTCGCTTTGGTCCGCCGCCTGCTCACCGGAAACTCCCTCCGGCGTCTCCGCCCCGGGCACAGACTCATCCAGAAGCTTTTTGGCCGCGTCCTCCACGGAGAGCGTCCCGTCGCTGAGCTGGCGCAGCTCCTCTTCAGAAAAGGTATAGCTGCGCACGCTGTATTCCTCCATGGCGCTGGCCAGCGTCTGTTCGTTTTCCGCAAGCTTATCCTCGATGGCCGTGCGGTCCATGGTCATACCGTAACGCAGGGCGCTGATATTGTTCCACTGCCAGGCAGCCACGCCCACGCCCGTCACCACCAGGGCGCCCACGACTCCCAGCGCGATCTTTCCGCCTTTTCTCATGCCAGTATTCTCCTTGCTTTTTTATACCCGCTGGACAGAAGCCAGGTCCTCCAGCTGATTGGCCTGCCCCTCCCGGACGGCACGGATGGCCTCCCGGTTCACTTCCTCGGGGCTGCGGAAGGTGGGCACCAGGCTGCGGAGCTCCCGGAAGATCTCTTCCCGTCCGCCCCGCTCCGCGGCGGCGGCCAGTTCCTCCAGCCAGCCCTTCATCTCGCTTTCCTCCACGTCCGCCTTTTCTTCCACGAATATCTTCTCGTTTTCCGTGCGGCGCAGACCTGCGCTGGCGGTGAGCAGCTCCTCATAGAGCTTCTCCCCCGGCCGCAGGCCCACTTCCTGGATGTCGATATCCACATAGGGGGTGAAGCCGGAGAGCCGAATGAGCTTTTCCGCCAGATCCAGAATATGTACCGGCTCGCCCATGTCCAGCACGTACACCTCGCCGCTGCGGGCGAAGGAGCCCGCCTCCAGCACCAGCTGCACCGCCTCGGGGATGGTCATGAAATAGCGGATGATCCGCTTATCCGTAATGGTGACCGGACCGCCGTAGGCGATCTGCTTTTTGAAAAGCGGGATCACGGACCCGTCCGACCCCAGCACGTTGCCGAAGCGCACGGCGGAAAAGGCCGTCTGCCCGCCCCGCAGTCCCTGGATCACCTGCTCGCAAAGGTATTTGGTGGCTCCCATGATGTTGGTGGGGTTGACCGCCTTGTCCGTGGAGATGAGCACGAATTTCTCCGCCCCGTACTTCCGGGCGGCGGAGGCGGTGTGATAGGTGCCGAATACATTGTTCTTGACCGCCTCCTCCGGGCAGTTCTCCATGAGCGGCACATGCTTGTGGGCCGCCGCATGGAACACCACCTGAGGCCGGTAGCGCGCAAAGATCTGGTCCATTTTCTTGCGGTCCCGCACGGAGGCGATCTCCACCGACAGGGGGAATCCCGGCCCATAGAGATGCACCAGATCGTTTTGCAGGCTGTATGTCGTATTCTCCGCGATGTCCACGATCACAAGGCGCTTGGGGCCGTACCCTGCGATCTGCCGGCACAGCTCCGAGCCGATGGAGCCTCCGCCGCCGGTGACCAGCACGGTCTTGCCCATGAGGAACTCCCGGATGCGGCTGTTATCCAGCTGGACGGGCTTGCGGCCCAGCAGATCCTCGATCTGCACCTCCCGCATGCTGGCGGTCAGAGACGTGCCCTCCCGGCCCAGCTGGGTAACAGGGTCCTCCAGAATATGCAGGCGGCAGTTGGTGGCGGCACACTGGCGCAGGATCTGGGTCTGACGCTCCACCGGCAGGTTGGGAATGGCCAGGATCAGCTCGGTGACCGGCGTATCCTGCAAAAGCTCGCCCAGGCGGTCGATGGGCCCCCGGACGGGAACGCCGTGGACCCTCTTGCCGATCTTGTCCGGCGCGTCATCCAGCAGGCAATAGGGAAGGTAGCGCCCCCGGGGGTTGCTCACCAGCTCTCCCAGCAGCGACACACCCAGCGCGCCGGCGCCGATGATGGCCGTATAGCTGCGGCCCTCCGCGCCCCGTCCCGCCACCTTCAGCCGGTAGATCCGGTAGAGGAAGCGCACCGCCAGGATGCAAAGCAGCGCCAGGGAGGTGCCCGTCAGCGCCTGGGTGATCCAGATACGGTTGGTGTCCAGCACCAGATTGAGCACGGTATAGAGCAAAAAGCCCAGGCTCATGCCCATCAGCAGCACGAAATACTCCCGGCTCTCCGCATAGCGCCAGAGGCTGTTGTAGGTCCTGAAGATCAGCTGGAACACCAGTACGCACACGGTCAGAAGGCCGATATGGCCCACCAGGTTCAAAAGCTGGATGTCATTTCGCAGGAGCGACGGAAAAAAGAGCGCGAAATTGCAGGCAAAAATCAGAAAAACATCCATGGCCAGCACGATCTGCCCCCGAAATCTTGACACGGCAATTTCCCCCTCTCTCTTTCCAAATATCACAAAAACCCATGGTCTGATTTATTATATCTCCTTAAATTTGGAAAGTCAAATATGCCCTCTGCTTTTCTTCGTTTTTCCAATTTTTTTATACCATCCAGACGCAAAAGCGCCTCATTTGGCGGACATTTGTCCCGTTCAGGCGGCATTGCCCCATCTCTTTTTCCCTGCGCGCATTGACGAAGACAGTCAAATCCTGTAAACTGGACCTGCCGCGCCATGCGCGCAATCGGAATCAGGAGTTTTGTCTATGCTGGAAATTTTGCTCAACCTCATGGGGAAGGTGGCTCTGCTGGTGGCTTTGGGATACATTCTCACCAAGCGGGGGCTTTTGACAGAACGGTTTCAAAAGGATCTGACCACCTTTATGATGCAGGTCGCCCTGCCTGCCAACGTGCTCACCTCCGCCTCCAACACTTTTTCTCCCGATCTTTCCAAAAATCTGCTGCTCACCGTGGGCATTGCGATCGCCTATTATGCGGCAGCCTTCGCCTTTACGCTCTTCGTGCGCCGTTTCCTGCCGCTGGATGAAAAGGGACGGTCCATGTTCACCCTGATGGCCGTGTTCGCCAACACCGCCTTTCTGGGTTTCCCCCTCATTACGGAACTGCTGGGCCAGGAGGGTCTTTTGTACGCGGTGGTATTCAATATGGTGTGGCTGGTGTTCTTTTTCACCATCGGCATCTCCATGGTCAGCGGGCAGCGGCAGATCCGGCTCAAGTCCATTTTGTCCATGCCGGTGTCTCTTGCTTCCCTGGCTACCGTGGTGCTCTATGTCTCTCCGTTCCGCTTTCCCTCCTTCGTCCAGGATACCCTCTCCACCCTGGGCGCCATGGTGGTCCCCATCTCCATGCTGCTGATCGGCTGTTCCCTGGTGCCCATCCGGCCGGTGGAGATCCTGAAAGACCCCTGGTCCTACTTTGTCTCCGCCCTGCGCCTGGTGGTATTTCCCCTGGCCGTACTGGCCGTTTTGTATTTCATTCCCGGCGTACCGCCGCTGGTGGCGCTGGTGTGCTCCATCATGTGCTGTCTGCCCAGCGCCTCTTTGAGCGTGGTGTTCGCCCAGGAGTACGGCTGCGCGCCGGAATACGCTTCCCGGGCCGTGGTGCAGGGGATGCTGCTCATGATCGTCGCCATCCCCCTGTTCATCACCCTGGCCGTTACGGTCTTTCCCCTGTAAAACATAAAAAGCGGAGCGGCCCATGGTCCGCTCCGCTTTCTTTATGTCCGGTAGCCTGCGGGATTGTTCCGCTGCCAGTTCCACGAGGAGGCGCACATCTCCTCCAGACCGCGGCGGGCCGTCCAGCCCAGCTCCTGCCGCGCCCGGGTGGGATCGGCCCAACAGACAGCCACGTCTCCGCTGCGGCGGCCTTCCACCACATAAGGGACCGGGCGTCCGCTGGCCTTTTCATAGGCCCGGATCACCTCCAGAACGCTGTATCCCCGTCCGGTGCCCAGGTTGCACACAAACAGCCCGCAGCCCGTCTCCAGCTTCCGCAGCGCCGCCACATGTCCCTCCGCCAGGTCCATCACATGGATGTAATCCCGCACGCCGGTGCCGTCCGGCGTGGGATAGTCGCCGCCGAACACGTGCAGCACCGGCAGCTCCCCCAGCGCCACCTTGGCGATGTAGGGTACCAGGTTGTTGGGGATGCCCCGGGGGTCCTCCCCCAGAAGGCCGGAGGCGTGGGCCCCGATGGGATTGAAATAGCGCAGCAGCGCCACGTTCCAGGCCCCATTCGATTTGCAAAGGTCTGTGAGGATCCGCTCGATCATCAGCTTCGTGGCGCCATAGGGATTGGTGGCCGACAACGGCGCCTCCTCCCGGACGGGCACTTCCTCCGGCGCCCCGTACACGGTGGCCGAAGAGGAAAATACCAGGTTATGTACCCGGTGGGCCCGCATGACCTCCAGCAGGTTCAGGGTGCTCACCAGATTGTTCTGATAGTACTCCAGCGGCTTTTGCACGCTCTCGCCCACCGCTTTGAACCCGGCAAAATGGATGACCGCCCCGATGTCCTCCCAGCGGGAAAACGCGGTCTCCACCGCCGCCTTGTCACAAAGGTCCGCCTGCAAAAAGGGCACGTCCCGCCCTGTCAGCTCCGCCACCCGGCGCAGCGCCTCGGCGCTGGAGTTGGACAGATCGTCCACCACGGCGATCTCATATCCTGCCTCCCGCAGCGCAACACAGGTATGGCTGCCGATATAGCCCGCGCCGCCACACACCAAAATCCGCATGCTCTCTCCCCCGTCTATCGTATGATCCCGTATTTTTTCAGCAGCTGCACCCGATGGGCCCCGATGGTCAGGCTCTCCTTGGCAGACGCCCCGTCCTTTTTCGCCCGGTAGGACACAAGCCGCTGTGCCCAGGCCGCCGGCAGCAGCCAGGCCCGCTCCCGCAGATACGGGTATTTGCCCTCCAGCGCCCGCCGGGAGGGAAGCACCGTCCGCACCACCCGGCGGATGCGGTGGCAGTCGCTGCCGTCCGCCGCGGCGCCCAGTGTGATGAGGCTGCTGTGGAGCCGTTCTTCCGAGCTGCTCCCGTAGATGCCGGCATCCAGCAGGTCCTCCAGCAGGGCGCCGCAGTCCAGCTGCGGCCCGCATGCCGCCAGCCACTGCTCCGCCCCGGGCGGATAGGCCTCAAATCCCAGGAAGCGGCGTCCGATATCCAGCAAGTTCGCCGCGAACACCTCCGCCCGGACCTGCCGCAGCTGGGCCCGCAGCACGCTCCAGTCTATCTCCTCTCCCCAGGCACAGGCGCAAAGACAGATGTCGCACACCTGCCGGATTCCCACGCCGGAGTGGAGGAAATGCTTGCACGCGTGGAGGATCAGATACAGCAGGTGCAGCTGGGCACAGAGCGTCCAGTAGGTCCTCCCCTCCACCTGTACCTGGATCTTCCCGCCAAACGCCTCGGTGAAAAAGTCAT
>CABQCB010000111.1 GCA_902462475.1 uncultured Oscillibacter sp.
GGCGCCGGGTTCCTGGTGGCCCTCACCGGCGACATCATGACTATGCCGGGTCTTCCCAAGGTGCCTGCCGCCGAGAAGATCGACGTGGACGAAAACGGCAAGATCAGCGGACTGTTCTGATTTTCCCCTGTATACAAAAAAGCCTGTCCCGGTCGGGACAGGCTTTTTTGATCGTTTAAGCAGCGGGCTTAGCCCATCTGCTGCTCCACATCGGCTTTGAGGGTCCGCAGGGCCTGAATGAGAAAAATGGAATCCATGCCGCAGGCCACGCAGTCAAAGCCCCGGCGGAAAAACGCGGCGGAGCCGGCGGCGTCCCCGGCGTAGATCATGGCGCACTTGCCGTGCTTTTTACAGGCCGAAAGCACCCGGTCGATGGCTGCCTGCAAATCCGGGTCATCCATCTGAGCGGGCTTACCCAGGGCCACGGACAGGTCGTAGGGTCCTACGAAAATGCCGTCCACGCCCTCCATGGCGGTAATCTCCTCGATGTGCTCCAGGGCTCCCAGAGTCTCGCACTGGGGAATGAGCATGGTCTGGCGGTTGCAGTGGGCAAAGTAGCCCGCCGTATCCGCACACTCCGGGTCGAAGCCGTAGCCGCCGGAGAGGGTGGGCGCAAAGCCCCGGCGGCCCAGGGGATAGTACTTGGCGTACTCCACCAGCTGCCGCACCTCGTCCACCGTCTGTACGTCCGGCACCACCAGGCCCCGGGCGCCCACGTCCAGCATCTTCAGAACCGACGGACGGGTCACGTCCTTCACCCGCACCAAGGGCGCGCAGTTCCGGGCGGACAGGGCCGTGATGGCCGCCAGGGCGCTCTCCACGTCCGCGGGTCCGTGCTCCGTGTCCACGATGGCAAAGTCCATACCGGCGATGCCGATGCACTGGGCCGCGGCGATGCCGCCCAGCTCGTAAAAGGTGCCCAGGGCGTGCTCGCCCCGCAAAAGCTTCTCCCGCAGCAGATTGTTCATGCCTTTGCCTCCTCGCTCTTTCCGTCCCGCACATGGTTCCCGCTCCAGATCCGGTAGGGCTCACTGCCCCGGGCCTCCAGCTTTTCCGTCAGCCATGCCCGGATGGCCTCCACGCCCTCCTCCGTCCAGGGGAAGGTCTCCGTCTCCACGTCCTGGGCCAGCTCGAAGCTGATATTTTCATACACCCACACCTGGATGGTGCCGTCGTTCATCCAGCCGGTCCGCTGGAAACGGTAGCGGAAGGTGCCGATGCTGCCGGGATACACCGACGCCTTGGTAAAAAACTGCAGATTCAAAAAGTCAAACTTCCCCTCCACGGGGCATCCCTCCTCCGTTCCTCCAGCATACCAGATTCCGCCGCCGCACGCAACCGCTTACGGCATGTTGGCCTGCAGGGTCTCCAGGTTCCCCTCCATCAAAGAAAGGTAGGTGGCGCCGCTGTCCATCTCCTCCTGGGAGACATTGTGGCAGGTGTGGAACATGGCGGTTTTCGTGCCGGTGGCCTCGGCGATGCTGTCCGCCACCAGGTGGTTGGAAAATTCGATATACCACACGGTGGAGATATGCTCATCGCGCACCTTGTCCGTCAAAAAGGCAATGGTAGCGGCAGAGGGCTCCGTCTGGGTGCTGCAGCCGGGGAATGCGGCGTAGTAGTCCAGGTCGTACTCCTCGGCAAAATAGCGCAGGGGGAAGCGGTCACCAAAGACGATGGTCCGGCTGGGCAGGGAGTCGAAAAAGTCCCGGAACTGCTGATCCAGCACTTCGATCTGCCCGGCGTACGCCTCGCCACGGGTGCGGAAGGTCTCCGCGTGCTCCGGATCCAGCTCTCCCATGGTCCCGGCAATATCCCGGACGATCTGGGCGGCGTTCCGGGGCGAGGTCCACACATGCTCGTCATACTCCTTGACCTGGCCCAGCTCCTCTTCGTGGTCATGGTCGTGGTCGCTCTCCATGCCCTCCACGGTCTCCTCCTCCAGAAGATCCACGCAGTCCATGAGCTTGAACGTGCGGCCGGTAGGCTCCGCCGCCGAGAGGATCGTGTCCACCCAGGCATCGGACTCGCCGCCCAGGTACAAGAACAGGTCGCACTCCTGCACCGCCAGAATATCCGCAGGCGTGGGCTCATAGGAATGGCTCTCCGTCCCCGGCGGCAGCAGCAGCGTTACCTCCACGTCCTCGCCGCCGCAGGTGCGGGCAAAATCATAAGCGGGGAACACCGTCGCCACGATCTTCAGCGGCTGTTCCCCATCCTCCGCCGGTTGGACAGTCTCCTTGGCGCCGCAGCCGGTCAGCAGCAGGGCGCACAGCAACATCCAGCACAATCCTTTTTTCAGCAAATGTAGCTCCTCCTAATTTGAGAATCGTTTTCAATTGCACAATATATCACAGGGCGTGGGAAAAAGCAAGCGGCTCTTTTCACAAAAAAGCCGCCGCCCGGCCGGGCGGCGGTTTTGAATTTACGGAAGCTCGGACTCCTCCGGCTCGTCGTCCGTCATGCGGGAATTGGGGCCGTCCCGATCCGAAGCCGGACGCATCTCATGGGTGGAATGGGGCGTGCTCTCTTTCCGGCTGGTCCGCCAGAAGGAGGTATCGATGGGAGCACTGTCCTCAAAGAGGTCGTAATAATCCTCGTCCCGCAGTGTGGGGCGCCGGTGCTTCCAGATAGCCGTGATGGTGGGATAGAGAACGATGGCGATCAATCCGCCGGAAAAGCCGTTGTTATAGAGGTTCAGTCCCGCCACCGGGCCGCCGGTCTGCAGCACCAGAGCCGAGTGGATAAAGCCCGCCAGAATGCCGAAGGGCCAGCCGAAGTGTCCGGCGATGGGCGCCAGGGTGGTGCCGAACAGTCCCGCCAGCTGCAAGGAGGGGTAGTTGGGCGAATAGTGCATGCCGTAAGCGCCCAGGGAGACGCCTGCCATAACGGGAATGATATTGAAGGGATGCTTTCCGAAGGCGGAAAAGCCCATGATGGTGAAAATGCCGCCGATGGTGGGGCCGTTGAGGTCTCCGCCGATCAAAAGGACGAACACGATCCCCAGGATCCCGTTGCAGCCGATGTTCACCATGACCGGCCCGGCACCGAACATACGCAGGTAGTCGCTGGGTGCCCGGCCCGTGGTGGAGATCAGCCGCCGGTAGCCGGCCCATACCGCCCAGGGCGGGACCGGCGTTGCAAAAAAGCCCAGCAGGATCAGCGCCACGCACAAAATGCCAAGCGCAATGGAAAACTTCTCGTTGTAGCCCTGGGCCCAGTACAGCACGGAGTCCGGCTTGTCGCCAAAAGCCGTCAACACCGGCACCACCATCATGGCAAACAGGCCGCAGGCAAATCCCATGTTGTAGAGATTCATGCCGTTTTGGATCTTATAAGTATAGGCCGACAGCGACGGCAGGATGAAGCCGATGATGATGCCCATCAAAATGCCCAGCGGCAAGCTGGCGTGGATGCTGCCCAGCGCCATGTAGCTCACCAGCGGCGCAAGCGATGTAGCCAGCAGCGACACGGAGGCATACTTGGAGAAAGGCTCCCGCTGGTACTTGGCGTAAAGCCAGGTGCCTAAAATGATGGGCCAGATGTTGAACACGTTCTTGCCGAACAGGGAAAAGCCCGCCATCAGGCCCATCTCCACAATGGTAAAGCCGTTGTAGGGATCACCGGAAAACCGGATGATGCAGATGGAGATGATGGTCACCAGCCCCGCATTGATGAGCGCAGCACCGGGTCCCGCGATGTAGACATAGTCGGTAATGAGCAGGTCCTGCATGGTGACGATGTGGTAAAGTCCCATGGGGATCTCCGCCGGGTCCTGCAGAAACAGCCCCAGCACCATCAATCCGATGGAAAAGGCAATGGTGGCCGGGAAAATCATTTGGTTTCGCTTTTGCAAAGAGGCTCCTCCCTCCAGGAATTATCTATGGCCGATTATCTATTTTTATTATACATGGGCCATGGAATTTGGCAACAGTCAATTGCGTCCTTTTCAGGAAAGTTCTCGTCCGGTTGCGCAATGAGAAATTTTACCGGCAAAAAAGCGGCATATTCCCGCCGCTTCGAGTCAAACTATGCTCGCGATACCCAGTGATTCGCACAGTTTGTTATGATGAAAAGGAGAAAAGATTATGTCTAGCAAGAACAGCAATAAGATCAACGTTCCTGAGGCCCGTTCCGCCATGGACAAGTTCAAGATGGAGGCTGCTGCCGAGGTCGGCGTCAACCTGAAGGAGGGCTACAACGGCCACCTGACCTCCCGTGAGGCCGGTTCCGTGGGCGGCCAGATGGTCAAGAAGATGATCGAGTCCTACGAGAAGTCCCTGTAAGCAAGCGCTGTAAGACTCCCCTGCAAAAGCACCGCCCAGGCAAACGCCCGGGCGGTGCTTTTCTTTCTATGATTCCCTTGTCAGCTGGCCCATGCGCAGCGCCGTGGATACGGAGATGCGCTTGCACACGCCGCTGTCAAAGGAGATGGTGGCGATATCCCCGGTACGCCCCAGGATGGTACCGGGGCCGAACTGCCGGTGACGCACCCGCGCGCCGTCTCCATAGCCCCGATCCGGCTGCGTCGGCCGTGTACGGTGGGCCGGGATGGCGGCCGGTTTCGGCGTCGGCGCTTTCTTCTCCGGAAACAGCTCCCGGGAAAAGGCGGAGCGCAGGCCGTCTTTTCGGAACGTGATGACCGCCAGAGACTCCCTGGCCCGGGTCATGCCCACATAAAAAAGCCGCCACTCCTCCTCGTAGGCGTCCTTTTCCTCCTGGGAGGCAGCCTTGTCCGGCAGGGACTTGGGGAAGATCCCATCCGCCACGTCCATCAAAATCACCCGCTCATACTCCAGCCCCTTGCTGGAATGGATGGTCGAGAGGATCAGATTGCTGTCCTCTGCGCTGCCGCCGGCACGCACCACCGCCTCCAGCTCCGCCAGACGCTCCAGCAGTGCCCGTGGATCGGCCGCCTGCTCTCCCAGCGCCTCCAGAAGCTCCGCTTTTCCCGCGTCCATGCCCCGCTCCTCCAGATAGGCGCCGTAGCCCATAAAGTGGACGATGCGGTAGACGGCCTTGTCCGCCCGCTCTGTGCGCAGATTTTCAAAGTGGGTCTCCAGCGCCTTGCACTGTTTTCTGGTCCACGCCGAAACGGAGGACAGCTGCGCGATATAGCCCAGGATCGTCTCGCCCTCCCGGCCGCACCGCTCCACCGCCTCCTGGGCCGCCAGGCGGCTGATGCCCGCGCCCAGCTTATAGTAAAAGCGCAGAAACAGCGCCCCATTCCCGGAGTCCTCGGCAAAGCGGAACATATCGCAAAGGTCCCGCACCACCCGGTTGGAAAAAAAGCTGCCCTCCACCTGCCGGCAGCGGTATGGGATGCCGGCCCGGTCCAGAAGATCGATCAGCGGCAGGGCGCTGTCGTTGTCCCGGTAGAGGACCGCGGTCTCCCGGTCACATTTCCGCGCCAGCGCCTCCAGATAGCGGTACTGCTTTTGCCGGTTATAGACCTGGATCTCCCGCACCGGCTCCCCGGCTGGCCGGGCAGGCACCATGTGCTTTGGCTTGCGGTTCTCGTTTTTCTGGATAAAGCGGTCCGCCGCCTCCACGATGCGGGCGTTGGAGCGGTAGTTCCGCTCCAGATACAAGATCTGCGCGCCGGGATAGACCCGGTCAAAGCCAGTGAGGGCCTGGGGGAAAGCCGCCCGAAAGCCGTAGATGCTCTGGTCCTCGTCGCCCACCATGAAGATGTTCTTGCTCCGGGAGGCCAAAAGATGCACGATCCGGTGCTGGATCTTGGAAGTATCCTGGGCCTCGTCCACGCAGAAATAGGCATATCGGTCCTGAATCTCCCGAAGGAGCTGGGGGTAGCGGCGCAAAATCTCCAGGGCATAGACCATCTGGTCGTCATAGTCCATGCACCGGCGTTCCCGGAGCGCCGCGCAGTAGGTCCGGTAAAAGGGCGGAAAGTCCACCCCTTCCACCGTGACCTCCGAGAGCTGCTCCTCCCCCAGCATCTGGTTTTTCACATAGGTGACCGCCGCGCCCAGGGCCTTGACCGTGCCCTCCGGGGCAAACTCCCCCGCCCGCTGGCGGTACAGCTCCCCCAGCAGTGCCGCCTGCTCCCCCGCCTCCAGAAGCCGGAAGGCCGTGCGGCCCAGCCGCCGCTCGTAAAGGCGGATGATGCGGCTGCACACGCCGTTGATGGTGCGGAATTCCAGCTCCTCCGCCGCCTCGGCGCCGAACAGGGCGGCAAAGCGCCGCCGCATATCCCCGGCCGCCGCCACCGTGTAGGTCATGGTGAGGATCTTTTCCGCCGGGATGCCCCGGACAAAGCGCATATAGCCGATGCGGCTGACCAGCACCGTGGTCTTGCCGCTGCCCGGCACCGCCAAAAGCAGCACCGGTCCCTCCACCGCCTGCACCGCCGCAGCCTGCTGGGGGTCCAGTGTCAG
>CABQCB010000112.1 GCA_902462475.1 uncultured Oscillibacter sp.
ACGAGATGCTCCACGGCACCGTGGACCCCGCTTTCGGTTCCGGCCGGATACGGATCTGGGACGAGGTGGTGCATCTCATCGGGCAAGCGCCGCTGCTGGGCGGCGGGCCGGACACCCTGGTGGCGCGCATGGGCTTCACCTTCACCCGCTGGTCCTCCGAGACGGGGACCATGATCGAGGCGGCGGTGGACTCGGCCCACAATGACTTTTTGAATATCGCCGTGAATCTGGGACTGCCTGCCCTGGCCTTTTACATAGCGGGGCTTGTCTGCTGGTTTCGGAGCACGGTGCGCCGGCATCCCCGGGCGGCGGGGATCATCCTGCCCGGCGTGACGGCCTATTTGGTGCAGATCTGCTTCACGGTCAGCGCCAGCGGCGTGATTTTGCTCTTTTGGATATTGCTCGCCCTGTGCGAGAGAGATATCAACTTACCAAACTGCAAGGAGGAAGATCTGAAATGAAGCAACGAACGAAACCGAGGCTGCGGCTTCTGGCACTGAATCTGGTGCTGGTGCTGCTGTGCTCTCTGGCGCTGCCCATCACCGCGGGCGCTGCCAGCGAGAGCATCGATCTGGGCTATGGTACCAGTGACAAATTCGGCACCAACTGGTGGTACACCGCCGAAGACCGTGTCCTGCGGCTGCGGGACTACCAGGGCGGCCCCATCCGGGTCACCGGCGACCTGACCATTTACAGCTACGGTGACGTGTCCGTGTCCGGTACCGGCAGAAGCCACGCTGTCAGGGCCGGCGGCAACGGCGCAAGCCTGTATGTCTACGTGCAGGACGGCACCATGCGCCTGAGCGCCCAGCAGGATGCCTGCGGCATCATCGCCGACGGCGAGGGCGCCACGGTGGGCGTCGTTCCTATCAACGGCGACGCCGTCATCCAGTCCGGCACCACCGGCGCCGGCGTGTGCGCACCCCTGGGCAGAGTGATCGTCATGACCCCGCCCAAGGCATGGACGTCCTCCGACGGGACGGTCTACTATGACGGCCGCGGCATGGAAGACCAGGTCTTTACGGGCAAGGCCACCATCAAAGGCCCCACCAAGCCCTCCAATAATGCCGCCATCGTGGGCATTCTGGTCATGCTGGATGCCGACGGCTCCGTCATCACCACCGGTGACGCCGCCGCCATCGCCTGCGAGGGCCTGGTGCTGGGCAGCGATGACTATGCCAGCACCAGCTTCGGCATCGAGACCGGCAGCACCATGGACATGACGATCCGTGCCGGCGGAGATGAGCGGGCTGTGGAAGGCCTGCTGGACGAGACGCCCAGCCAGGGCATCGAGATCGCCCAGCAGATCCAGGGGGACTGGAAGTATTACACCAGCGGCAACCCCCGCACCACCCCCACGGAGCTGACCCTCTATCCCAAGACCTACACCACCACCATCAACGGTGACGGCGGCACCTATAACGGCCAGGAGACCGTGCAGGTGACCCAGAAGTATCCCGCCCATGTGAAGCTGGCGGACTACGTCTTCACCCGTCCCGACTATCAGCTCACCGGCTTCAGCGTGGACGGCAAGACCGTGGCGGCGGACTATGAGTTCATCCCCACCAAGGACACCGCCGTCACCGCCCAGTGGCAGTTCGTGGGCAAGAACGACGTCTCCGAGAAGATCCTCTTCCCCCAGACGTCCACCGAGGCCGTCTACACCGGCGAGGCCATGGCGCTGAGCCAGTTCGTGGAAGCTGCTTCCCTGGACGGCCAGAGCGGCGATGCCTTTACCTACACCCTGCGCAAGGACGGCGGCAGTGCCCAGGATGTGACGCTGGATTCCACCGTCACCGACGCGGGCACCTATACCGTCACCGCCAAATATGAGGACGAGGACAACCTGGGCACCCAGAGCCGGACCTTCACCGTCCGGAAGGCCACGCCGGTGCTGACCGTTCCCCAGGACACCACCACGGTCATCGTGGGCAACCAGGAGCGCGTGGCCGTCACGGCCAAGCTCCCCTCCTCCGACGCCCTGCTGCCCGTGACCTATGAAAACAGCAACACCAAGGCCCTGAGCGTGGAGGGCGCCGAGGGTGAGGCCGTGCTCACCGGCAAGGCCGCCGGCAGCGCCACGGTCACCGTCTCCTATGCCGGCGACGCCAACATCAACTCCGCCAGCGCCTCCTTCCAGGTGGAGGTCATCGACCTGCCCCTGCAGGAGATCGCCTTCACCGACGGTGCGGACAAGTCCGCCACCTACGGCGACAGCCCCATCACCGACGCGGCTGTCAACCACTCTGCGGGCGGCGGCGCCATTACCTACACCAGCAGCAACGAGTCCGTTGCCACGGTGGACGGCCAGGGCCAGGTGACCATCACCGGCGCCGGTGAGGCCACCATCACCGCCACCGCCGCGGCCGTGCCCGGCGCCTTTGCCGCCACCTCCGTGGACTATACCCTGACCGTGGCGCCCAAGGCGGTTACCGCCCAGGCTGCCGCCGTCACCAAGACCTTTGACGGCACCACCGCCGCCAAGGCCACCGTCACACTGGACGGCCTGGTGAATGGCGACGTGCTGACCCAGGGCGTGGACTATGCGGTCACCGCCCGCTTCGACGACCCCAACGCCGGCACCGGCAAGACCGTGCAGGTGGAGGTGGCCCTGAAGAATACGGCCCTGGCTGCCAACTACACCCTGACCAATCCCGCCATTACTCTCACCGACGGCGTCATTGAAAAGGCTGCCGCCCGGGATCTGCCCGTCCAGAACGTGTACGTGCGCTATGACGACGTGGCGCAGCACAGCCAGGATGTGGCCCGCCTGCTGCCCGGCAACGCCGGCGCACAGGTGTACAGCCTGGGCAGCACCGAGGATGCTTACGGCCTGCTGGGCGATGCCTTCGCCGTGGACGCCGACGGCCAGGTCACCTTCTCTCTGCGCAGCGGCCTGACGGAGGACGCCGTGGGCCAGAGCGCCTCTGCGCCCATCATCCTCTCCTCCGACAACTATGCCGACTCCACCGCCAATCTGGTAGTGAACGTGGTCTATGAGTTCGTGCCCGTGCTGGACGTGGAGGATATCTCCGCCGTGTACGACGGAGAGCCCATTGCTGATACCGCCATCCACGGCACCGCCATGTACGACGGCCAGACCGTGGAGGGCACCTGGTCCTTCAAGGAGGGCCAGAACCTGACCGCCGTGGCTGACAGCGGCCCCAAGACCGTGGTCTTTACCCCCGCTGATACGGCAGTCTATGCCCAGGTGGAGGCCACCGTGCTGGTGACCATCGACAAGGCAGACCCCACCGGTAAGCCTTCCTACACCTCCATCAGGGAGTCCGGCCACACCCTGGCGGACGCCGCGCTGGACGTGGGCACCATCACGCCCAGCGGCACCATTGCCTGGGACGACGGCGACGCCATCATCGTGGAGTCCAATACGGCCTACGGCTGGACGTTTACCCCCGACGATACCGATAACTATAACCTGCTGACCGGCTCCATCACGCCCTACAAGAGATCCAGCGGCGGCAGCAGCAGCGGCACCAGCACCTATTCCGTCACCGTCAAGCCTGCGGACAACGGCTCTGTTTCCGCCTCTCCCACCAGAGCCTCCCGGGGCGACACCGTCACCGTGACGGTAAAGCCGGATGAGGGCTACGTGCTCGATACCCTCACCATCACCGACCGTGACGGCGACGAGATCAGCTACAAGAGCAAGGGCAGCGGCAAGTATACCTTCACCATGCCCGCCTCTTCCGTAACGGTGAAGGCCGTCTTTGCCGAGGAGGAGCTGACGTTCACCGACGTGCCTGCGGACGCCTACTATGCCGACGCGGTGCAGTGGGCTGTGGACGAGGGCATCACCGGCGGCATCAATGCCACCACCTTTGCCCCCAACAGCGGCTGCACCCGCGGCCAGGTGGTCACGTTCCTGTGGCGCGCAGCCGGCGAGCCGGAGCCTTCCACCACAGTGAACCCCTTCACGGATGTCTCCGCCGATGCCTATAACTACAAGGCCATCCTGTGGGCTTATGAAAACGGCATCACCGGCGGCACCACCGCCACCACCTTTGCCCCCAATGCCACCTGCACCCGCGCCCAGATCGTCACGTTCCTGTACCGTGCCGACGGCGCCCAGACCGTGGCGGGCGGCAACGCCTTCACCGACGTGCCCGCAGACGCCTATTACGCCGACGCGGTGAACTGGGCCGTGGCCGAGGGCATCACCGGCGGCACCACCGCCACCACCTTCGCGCCCAATGCCACCTGCACCCGCGCCCAGGTCGTCACCTTCCTCTATCGCGACATGGCCCAGTGAGGCATGCTGTGAAAAAGGCAATGTGATTGGATAAAAGGAGCCCCGCCCGATTGGGCGGGGCTCCTTTTTGCGCGGGCTTGCCGTGGAGAGCGCAAAAACGCCCCCGGACAAAAACTGTCCGGGGGCGTTCGATTACAGGCTGACGGGCTCAGGGAAACGCGGCCAGGTAGGTCTCGCAGTGCTTGGGGGCGGCGTAGCTGCTTTGGAGCATGGCGATGTGGGAGAGCAGGGCGGGATCATCAAAGTATTTGGCCTGTGCCGGGCAGCGGCGCACACAGGCATGGCATTTGATGCAGATGCCGGAGACGATATCCGGGTGGGACGGATCAATGGAACCCATGGGGCAGCCAAGTGCGCACCGGCCGCAGTGTATACATGCGGCCGGATCGGTTTTCGGCTTGGCGCGCAGGAAGCTGGCGGGCTGGCCGTCCAGGCCCAAGGGAACGTAGTATGCCGCGTCCGGATCACCCGGTACACGCAGCGGCGGGGGAAGCTGCCGGGCGGACAGCAGCTTTTCCCCCAGCTGCTGGGCGAACTGCGTCAAAAGTTCCAAGTCCTGGCAGGAGGGCCTTCCGGCTGCCAGCTGCGGCGCCATGGCATGCTGCGCCACGCAGGCGGCACCGGCCACCGTGCACATGCCGTTTTGTTCCAAAACGGCGCACAGCTCGGCCAGGGCGTTGTCATAGCTGCGGTTTCCGAAGGTCACCAGCGCCACGGAGGGGGTATGGTCCCCTGCCAGCTGGGAGCGGAAGGAGGGCAGGAGCTTGTTGGGCATCTTGCCCGCATAGGTGGGCGTTCCCACTACAAGCAGGTCCGTTGGGGCAAAACGATGGGCGGCGGCCCGGTCATCCGGGGTGATGAAGGGGATGAATTCCGCCGGCACCTGCAGCTTGGCAGCCAATGCGGTGCAGACCGTGCGGACCACTTTTTCGGTGGAGCCGGCGGCACTGTAATAAAGTCCGACGACACGATGGATGTTCATGGTGTGACCTCCCTTCACGGTAGGAAAACATGGATGGGGTAGAAAAGAGCTGTCCACTTTCGGCCGGCGAAAGTGGACAGCTCTGCGGGGTTATTCGATGGTCAGCAGGATGTCGCCGCTTTTGACCTTGTCACCGGTGTTCACATGGATCTTTTTCACCGTGCCGTCCACGGGACTGGCTACCGGCTGCTCCATTTTCATGGCTTCCAGAACTGCCACCACGCTGCGGGTCTTTACGCTGTCGCCCTCTTTGACCTGGATGGAGATCACCTTTCCGGGGATTCTGGCTTTGATGTCCATAAAATACGTCACTCCTTATCAGTTGTTGTTATCCAATGAGATGGATGGTGCTTACGAAAATGCCGGCCGCAATGGCGGAGGTGAATACGCCGGAGATGTTGGCGCCCATGGCTACGGGGAGGATCATGGCAAAGGGGTTTTCGTCCATGGCCGCGTGCTGGGCCAGCTTTGCGGTGGTGGGGACACAGGAGACGCCCGCAATGCCGATGACGGGATTGAAGTCCTGGCCCCGGCGCTTGTGGAACCAATACATGACCCATCCGCCCAGGAGGCCGCCGATGGCGGAGACCGCCAGTGCCAGAATGCCCAGCACGAGGATGGTCAGGACCGTGGGATTGAGGATGGTGGAGGCCTCACAAAGAACGCCCAGCACCACGCCCAGGAAGAAGGTGGCAAAGTAGGAAAGGCCCTCTTCCAGCAGCTCGGTGTATTTGCCGATCTCCGCTTCCTTGACGGCCATGCCGATGAAGAAGGAGAAGATCAGGGGAGAGGCCACGGGCAGCAGCAGGCAGAGCACGAAGCAGGATACCACGATGAACACGAACTTTGACCGCTGAGACACTTGGGGCACGTCCACATACATGTCGATCCCCCGGTACTTTTTGGGGATAAACAGCTTGATGAGGAAGGGGTAGCCTCCATATGTAAGGCTGAGATACAGATAGGCGATGATGGAAATGGGGACGAACAGCTCGGGAGAGAGCATCAGGGAGGTGAACAGGACCATGGGGCCGTCCGCGCCGCCGATGCTGGCCACGGCGGCGGCCGCACCGGGCTCCAGGCCGAACAGGCAGATGCCGGCCACCAGGGTGACGAATGTGCCCAGCTCGGCGAAGATGGCGAT
>CABQCB010000113.1 GCA_902462475.1 uncultured Oscillibacter sp.
GGCCGAGACGGTCCAGCGGCGGGATGTGGGGACCTCCGTCACGGGAACGGCCACACTGGAGCCGGCGGACGCGTACAACGTGACCACGCTGCTGTCGGCCACCATCCTTTCCGCCCCCTTTGAAGAAGGAGATCTGGTGGATCAGGACACGCTGCTCTATACTCTGGACAGCACCGACGCCCGGGATTCCGTGAGCCGGGCCAACATCTCCACCCAGCAGGCCCAGCTGAGCTTCGAGCAGGCCCAGGAGGCGCTCAAGCCCACCGCGCCCATTTCCGGCACCATCAGCGAGGTGTATGCCCACGACGGCGACAGCGTCACAGCCGGCACCCAGCTTGCCAGGATCGTCACCAGCACGGATGTCACCATGGATTTCCTGTTCCTTTATGTCTCGCCCGACGATTTCTATGCCGGTCAGAGCGCCACGGTGTTCATCGACGGGGTGGACGGCAGCGTCCAGGGCACGGTGGTCTCCGTTTCCGACTCCACCACGGTCACCAGCAACGGAAAGCAGGGCTGCACCGTACGGGTGAAGATCCAGAACCCCGGCGCCATTTCCGACAGCTATACCGCCTCCGCCATCATCGGCAGCAATACCAGCTACGGCATCACGCCCATCAGCATGCCCGCCTCCGCCGTGGTGTACGCAGGCTCTTCCGGCACCATCACGGGCTTTTCCAAGCTCTCCGGCAGTACGGTGACCAAGGGGGAGGTGCTGTGCACCATCGACTCCGAATCCGGCCGCAGCCAGCTGGAAAATGCCCGTCTGGCCCTGGAGAGCGCCCGCTTGTCTGCCAGCTCTGCCCAGGGAAATCTGGATGACTACACCATCAAGTCCCCCATTTCCGGCACCGTCATCGAAAAGACGTTCAAAGCCGGCGACAAGGTGGACGGCGTGACCTCCGGCAACCTGGCGGTCATTTATGACCTCAGCTGCCTGAAAATGGACATGAGCGTCAACGAGCTGGATATTTCCAAGGTGCAGGTAGGCCAGGAGGTGGAGATCACCTGCAACGCCCTCATGGGCCAGACTTTCACCGGCACGGTGGAAAAGGTCAGCGTCAACGGCACCACCACCGGCGGCTTCACCACCTACCCGGTGACCATCTCCATCCAGGACTACGGCGAGCTGCGGCCGGGCATGAACGTCTCGGCCACCATCCTGTGCCAGACGGAGCAGGATGTGCTCACCGTGCCTGTGGCGGCGGTGAACCGGGGCAACACGGTGTCCGTGGCGTTGCCCGGCGCGCTGGCAGAGGACGGCGTGAGCGTGGCGGACCCCACGAAGGTGGAGCAGCGCAGCGTGACGCTGGGCATCAACGACGATAACTACATCGTGATCACCTCCGGCCTTTCCGAGGGGGAGACGGTGATCTACCAGGAGCAGGCCGTGAGCGAGGCGGCAGGAGGTTAAGCCGTGGAGCATTTGATCGAACTGCGGGATGTATACAAGATCTATCAGATGGGCGATGAGGCCGTGCATGCCCTGGACGGCATCAGCCTGACGGTGGACCGGGGCGAGTTCGTGGCCATCGTGGGCTCCTCCGGCTCCGGCAAGTCCACCGCCATGAACATCATCGGCTGTCTGGATGTGCCCACCTCCGGCACCTATTATCTGGGGGGACGGGATGTCTCCGCCATGAACGACGATCAGCAGGCGGAGATCCGCAACAAGATGCTGGGCTTCATTTTTCAGCAGTATAACCTGATCCCCAAGCTCACCGTGCAGGAAAACGTGGAGCTGCCGCTTTTGTACGCGGGCGTGGGGGCCCAGGAGCGCCGCGCCCGGGCCACGGAGGCCCTGGAGCGGGTGGGCCTTTCGGAAAAGCACCGCAATCTCCCCAGCCAGCTCTCCGGCGGCCAGCAGCAGCGGGTGTCCATCGCCCGGGCCCTGGCGGGGCATCCGTCCCTCATCCTGGCCGACGAGCCCACCGGCGCCCTGGATTCCCGCACGGGCCGGGAGGTGCTGGGCTTTTTGCAAAAGCTCAACCGGGAGGGGGACACCGTGGTGCTCATCACCCACGATAACTCCATCGCCGTCCGGGCCCGCCGCATCGTGCGGCTCCAGGACGGGCGGATCATCTACGACGGGGATGCCTCCGATCCCCGGGCGGTGGTGCGGTCCGACGAGGGGGGAGAGGAGGAACCGGCATGAATTTTACACAGTCGTTCAAGCTGGCCCTCAAATCCCTGCGCACCAGCAAGATGCGCTCGTTCCTCACCATGCTGGGCATCATCATCGGCGTGGGAGCCGTCATTATCATCATCTCCCTGGGCAACGGCCTCAAGAGCATGGTGGACCAGCAGGTGGAGCGGGTGGGCATCACCCAGATCTACACCTATACCTGGGGCCTGGGCGACGGCACCACCGGCAACGTGTCTCCCGAGGAGATGTACGAAGTGGTGGAGAGCCGTCCGGACCTCTTTGAGGGCATTACCCCTTGGGTGAGCGCCGGTCAGGGTATCCGGATCGGCGGCGAGGAGTATCCAAAGACCAGCATTTACGGCGTCAGCGAGGCCATGTACCGACCCGCCACCGGCACGACTTTGGACGGCGGCGCCCTGGCCCGGGGCCGCTACCTCCAGTATGTGGACGTAGCCACTGAGCGGAAGGTGTGCGTGGTGGGCGCCTACGTGGAGCAGGCGCTTTTGGGCGGAGACGCCCTGGGCAAGACCGTCTCCATCCAGGGGGTCCCCTACACGGTGGTGGGCGTGCTGGCCCAGAACAGTGAGACCATGACGGAGGGCGGCGGCGACGACCAGCTCTACATCCCCTACGCCAATGCCATGCGCCTTTCCGGATCGTCCTACGTCTCCCTCTACCAGATCACGGCCGTGTCCCGGGACGCGGTGTCCCAGGCCCAGACGGTGCTCATGGACTTCCTGCGGGACTTTTACCATGACACGGACGGGAGCTTAGTGTACAGTGCCTACTATGTGCAGACCATGCTGGAGCAGGTGGAACTCATCAACACCATGATGGGCGTTGCCATGATGGTGCTGGTGGCCATTGCGGCCATCTCCCTTTTGGTGGGCGGCATCGGCATTATGAACATCATGCTGGTGTCGGTCACCGAGCGCACCCGAGAGATCGGCATCCGCAAGTCCCTGGGCGCCAAGCGGCGGGATATCCGCCGCCAGTTCATCATCGAGGCGGGCACTACCTCCGCCATCGGTGGATTGCTGGGCATCGCCTTCGGGTGTCTGGTGGCCATGGGTGTGGGCACGCTCATCGGCGGCATGGTGGCCGCCCAGATGGGCGGCGGCGCCACCTTTACGGCGACTCCCACGGTCTCGGCTGTGGCGGTGAGCTTCGGGGTATCCGTGGGCATCGGCGTGCTGTTCGGTTACCTGCCCGCCAACAAGGCCGCCTGTCTCAACCCCATCGACGCCCTGCGCTATGAATAAAGGGGGACCGGCTTTTGCCGGTCCCTTTTTTAAAAATAATTTTTAAGGCAAACTTTTTTGTGAACTCCTTCGTCTATCAGGCAGAAACCACGAAAGGATATGAGCCAATGCCGCATATCACACAATCAGAATTGACCGCTTACCTGGTGGAAAATCAGGCGCGTTTTTATCGTTTGGCGTACAGCTATCTCCATGACAGGGAAGAGGCCTTGGACGCGGTACAGACCGCTGTCTGCAAGGCACTGGAAAAACAAGATGGCCTGAAAAACGCCGACGCCATACGTACCTGGTTTTATCGGATCCTGGTCAATGTATGTACGGATCAGCTGCGCCGGAGACGGCGCGTGGTGCTGGTGCCCCAGGAGGCGCTGGACGCAGGCAGCTACGAAGACCCGCTTCCTGTCGACGGCACGCTTGCCCAGCGGGTGGAGGGACTGCCGCCTGAGGTGGCTACCATCGTCAAGCTGCGCTTTTACGAGGAGCTGTCTCTCAAGGAGATCAGCGCCGTGGTGGACTGCCCGCTGAGCACGGTGAAGACCCGTTTGTACACTGGCCTGAAAAAACTTCGTGTTGAACTGGAAGGAGCGCAAGAAAGATGAACGAATTTCGCACAGCCAAAGAGGCATATGACCAGACCCCTATCCCGCAGGAGCTGAACGACCGGGTGCAGGCGGGCATCCGCCAGGGCAGTGAGGCTTACCGCCGTGCCCACCATCGCGTGGCTCTGCGCCGCACCCTGACTACGGCCGCCGCCTGCTTTGTGGTGGTCGTGGGCGCGCTGAATCTCTCTCCCACCGTGGCGGCGGCTGCTGCCGACGTGCCGGTGCTGGGCGGCCTGTTCCAGATCCTGACGGTCCGCAGCTATGAGGATACCAATGGTGACCGTACCGTGGAGGTGGAGCAGCCCGGCTTGGAAGGCGGCGCCCTGGCCCAGCAGGTCTCTCAGGAGATCCAGGAGCGGGTGGACGCCAAGATCGCCGAGGGCGAGAAGATCATCGCCGACTACAAGGACGCCTTCTTGGCCACCGGCGGCACCGAGGAGCAGTGGGCGGAAAAGGACAACACCGTCAGCGTCACCTATGACATCAAGTCCCAGACGGATACCACCGTCTCCTTCGTGGTGGACAGCTATGTGTCCATTGCCAGCGCTTATCAGGAGCAGGTGTACTACAACCTGGACCTGGCGGCGGACCGGGAGATCACCCTGGCGGACCTGCTGGGCGAGAACTGGGTGGAGATCTGCAACGAGAGCATCCGCACCCAGATGGCCGAGAGCGAGGACCCCTCTGTGTTCTTCTCTGAGGACATGGGCGGCTTCACCACCGTGGACGAGACCACTTCCTTCTATATCAACGAAGCGGGCAATCCCGTGGTAGTGTTCCCCAAATACACCGTGGCGGTCGGCGCCATGGGCAATGTGGAATTTGAGATCGCGAAATAACGGCATAACGGCGAACGATCCCCGGAGCATGCTCCGGGGATCGTTTTTTTAGGGGGTTGTGCCGGATGGGCCGGGGGTGTATGATAAGAGAAATTTCAAAGACGGAGGAGAACGCCATGAACATCGCCCACAGCATCACGGACCTGATCGGACACACCCCGCTGCTGGAGCTTTGCCGCTATGAGGCCGCCCATGGTCTGGAGGCCACCATCCTTGGCAAGCTGGAACGCCAGAATCCCGCCGGCAGCGCCAAGGACCGGGTGGCCGCCGCCATGATCGACCAGGCGGAGCGCCAGGGCCGCCTGGTGCCGGGCGGCACCATCATCGAGCCCACTTCCGGCAATACGGGCATCGGCCTGGCCGCTGTGGGCGCTGCCAAGGGCTACCGGGTGATCCTCACCATGCCGGACACCATGAGCGTGGAGCGGCGCAGCCTCATCGCCGCCTACGGCGCCGAGATCGTGCTCACGCCGGGCGCGGAGGGCATGGCGGGCGCTGTTGCCAAGGCGGAGGAGCTGGCGGCCTCCATCCCCGGCAGCATCGTGGCCGGACAGTTTGAAAATCCCGCCAACCCGGCGGCCCACATGGCCACCACCGGCCCGGAGATCTGGGCCGATACGGACGGCAAGGTGGATATCTTCGTGGCGGGCGCCGGCACCGGCGGCACCCTCACCGGCGTGGGCCGGTACCTCAAGGAGAAGAACCCCGACGTGCGCATTGTGGCGGTGGAGCCTGCGTCCTCGCCCCTTTTGACCCAGGGCCGCGCAGGCGCCCACGGCCTCCAGGGCATCGGCGCCAACTTCGTGCCGGAGAACCTGGACCGGACGTTGCTGGACGAGATCATCCCCGTAACGGATGAGGACGCCTACGCCGCCGGCCGGGAGCTTGCCCGGCGGGAGGGCATCCTGGCGGGCATTACCTCCGGCGCGGCGGTCTGGGCGGCGGCGGAGCTTGCCCGGCGGCCGGAGAACCGGGGCAAGGTCATCGTGGCGCTGCTGCCGGACAGCGGTGAGCGGTATTTGTCCACGCCCATGTTCCAGGAATAAAAAAGAGAGACGCCATATGGCGTCTCTCTTTTTTTACGGTTTGGATCAGACCACACCCTGGGCCAGCATGGCGTCCACGACCTTCTTGAAGCCGGCGATGTTGGCGCCGACCACCAGGTCGCCGGGCATGCCGCACTCCATGGAGGCGTTGTAGGCATTGTGGAAGATGTTCTCCATGATGCCCTTGAGCTTGGCGTCCACCTCTTCGAACGTCCAGGAATAGCGCATGCTGTTCTGGCACATCTCCAGAGCGCTGGTGGCCACGCCGCCGGCGTTGGCAGCCTTGGCGGGAGCAAACAGCAGACCGGCCTCCTGGAACACCCGGATGGCCTCGGGACGGCAGGGCATGTTGGCGCCTTCGGCCACGGCCATGGCACCGTTTTTCACGATGGTCTTGGCGATGTCCTCGTCGATCTCATTCTGGGTGGCGCAGGGCAGGGCGATGTCGCAGGGGATGGTCCAGATGCC
>CABQCB010000114.1 GCA_902462475.1 uncultured Oscillibacter sp.
ATGGCCCGGGCCGTCTGCTCCGACACGGCGCCGTAGCGGTCCAGGATTTCCCGGGAAACGCCCAGCACATCCGCCTTCATGTCCGTCCAGTAGCTGACCACGCCGCCCCGGTAGACCTGGGAGGCCCCCGGCAGGGCGGTCATGCGCTGGGCGATCTGTCCGCCGGTGCAGCTTTCGGCGCTGGAGAGGGTCATGTTTTTTTCGCGCAAAAGGGCGGAGCAGGCACTCTCCAGGCTGGCCACGTCCACGCCGTAGACCACGTCTCCCAGCAGGGCGCACACCTCGTCCACCACGGGGTGCAGCATGGCCTCCGCGGCTTCGGCGGTGGGGGCCTTGGCCGTGGCCCGCAGCCGCACTTCGCTGGGCTTGGCGTAGGTGGCAAGAGACGGGTTTTCCATGTGGGTCATCCGCTCCCGGAGAAGCTCTTCCATGGGGCTTTCCCCCAGACCGAAGGTCATGATGTCGTGGGAGACGATGACCTCTTTGGAGAGAGTGCGCAGATAGGGCAGGGCGTGGTCGCGCAGCATGGTGCGCATCTCAAAGGGCGGGCCCGGCAGCATCACAACATGGACGCCGCCGCACTGGAAGGCACAGCCCGGGGCGGTGCCCACGCTGTTGGGGAAGATGACGGCCCCGTCCGGGAACTCCGCCTGGGGGCGGTTGTTTTCCGGCATGGTCAGATGGACGTTTTTTTCAAAGTAGGCCCGGATGCCCTCCAGGATCTCCGGGTGAAACACCAGCGGCAGTCCGAAGGCGGCGCACACGGTCTGCTTGGTCAGATCGTCGTAGGTGGGGCCAAGGCCCCCGGTGGTGAGGATCACGTCTGCCCGGCGGCGGGCGATGTCCACGGCTTCGGCAAGGCGCGTGGGGTTGTCGCCTACTACGGTGTGCCAGTAGACGTTGATGCCCACGGAGGAGAGAGCCTGGGAAAGCTCCTGGGCGTTGGTGTTGGCGATGTTGCCCAGCAGCAGCTCGGTGCCCACGGCAATGATCTCAGCGGTATGTGACATGGGATTCCTTCTTTCTGAAAGACGGGCCTAGCGGCCCTGTGGAAAATCAGATCCGGGGCTCGTCGGTGGGCTTTACCCGCACCCACTGGTCCGCGGCCAGGGCCTCGGCCACCAGGGCGTCCACGTCCAGGGCGGCCTCGGCCTCCCGCACGTCCTCCACCTTGGGACGGGTGCAGGGGTGGCGGGGAGTAAAGACGGTGCAGCAGTCCTCGTAGGGGAGGATGGAGGTATCGTAGGTGCCGATCTGCCGGGCCATGCGGATGATCTCCACCTTGTCCATGCCGATCAGGGGCCGCAGCACCGGCAGCGTGGTCACATCCTCCGTGGTGCCCAGGGCCAGCATGGTCTGGCTGGCCACCTGGCCCAGGGACTCGCCGGTGACCAGAGCGCCTGCCCCGGCCCGCTTGGCCACGGCCTCGGCGATGCGCATCATGAAGCGGCGCATGATGAGGGTGAAGTACTCCTCCGGGCAGTTTTTGCGGATCTCCTCCTGGATCTTGGTGAAGGGGACCACGTGCACCACCATGCGCCCGCAGTAGGCGGTCAGCAGCCGGGCCAGCTCCAGCACCTTGTCCAGGGCCTGCTGGGAGGTGTAGGGCGGGGAGACGAAGTGCACCATCTCCAGCTGCACGCCCCGGCGGGCCATCATCCAGGAGGAGACGGGGCTGTCCAGTCCGCCGGAGAGCAGGCTCACGGCGGTGCCGCCCATGCCCACGGGCAGTCCGCCCGCGCCGGGCACGGAGGGGGCGTGGACATAGGCGTACTTCTCCCGGATCTCCACATACACAGTCAGGTCGGGATGGTGCACGTCCACCGTCACATGGGGGAAGCGCTCGGCAAGCTCCCCGCCCACGGCCTGGCTGAGCTGGATGGAGGTCATGGGGAAGAGCTTGTCGGCCCGCTTGCTCTCCACCTTGAAGCTGCGGGCAGCGGCAAAGTCATCGGAGAGATAGGCCACGGCGGTCTCCACAATGGCCTCCACGGTCTTCTCGCAGGGGACGGCCCGGGCCACGGCGGCCACGCCGAATACCTGACAGCAGGCGGCAAAGGCGCTCTCCATGTCGCACTGGTCATTCTGCGGCTCCACGTAGATGGTGCTCTGGCGCACCAGCACCCGGAAATCACCGAAGCGGCGGATGCGGCGGCGGACGTTGTTCATGAGCTTGTCCTCGAAGGCTTTGCGGTTGAGGCCCTTCAAGACCACCTCGCCCAGCTTCAGAAGGAGGATCTCATTGTTGTTCATAGGGATGCCCTCCAATAAATAAATAATAGAAAATCAAACAGGATCCGGCCCGCGGCGGACAATGCTGGGGCCATTTTGTCAAGCTGCATTATACCGCATTTGCCGGGGAAGAAAAAGACCTGATTTTTCCTGGAAAAATTTTTTAAAAAATTTTTGATGCCCGTGCAATAAACCCGGCCCGCCGTCCGTTTAACAGGCAGAAAGAGCGGAGAGGCCACTCTCCCACAAAACCGCATCACAAATTCTGATGAAAGAAAAGGAGAATGTACCATGAAAAAGACCGGTTACTGGAAGGGCTTTACCTCTGCGCTGGTGCTGGTGGGTCTGGTGACGGCCCTGGGCGTCACGGCCACGGCGGCCTCCAAGCGCACCATCGAGGTGGAAGACGGCATCAAGATCACCATCAACGACGCGAAATTCACTCCCCGGGACGCCGACGGCAACAAGGTGCCGGTGTTTTTGTACGACGGCACCACCTACGTGCCTGTGCGGGCTGTGTGTGAGGCGGCGGGCATGGACGTGTCCTTTGACTCCAAGACCCGCACCGTGGAGCTGACCACCCCGGACTGGAACCTCAGCGAGGACCCGGACGCCAGCGAGTATATCACCCGCTCCAAGGCCAAGGAGATCGCCCTGGACGACGCGGGCGTGAAGTCCTCCGACGCGGTCTTTTTGAAGGCGGAGCTGGACTGGGACGACGGCGTGGCCCACTATGACGTGGAGTTTTACAGCAAGGGCGTGGAGTACGACTACGAGATCAACGCCAAGACCGGCAAGATCATCGAGTCCGACCGGGACGTGGACGGCTACGACGCCCCCGACTGGGACGACTACTGGGATGACTGGTACGATGACGACGACAACAACACCTCCTCCGGCAGCGTGATCGGCAGCGAGAAGGCCCAGCAGATCGCCCGGAACAAAGCCGGCAGCGGCGCCACGGTGGTCAAGTGCCAGCTGGACTGGGACGACGGCCGCCAGGTCTACGAGCTGGAGCTGCGCAACGGCCGCATGGAGTATGAGTGCGACATCGACGCCAAGACCGGCTCCATTCTCAATTGGGAGAGCGACTACGACGACTAAGACGCGCGAAACGCAAAAGGGGACGCCCGGCGGGGCGTCCCCTTTTTTGCTGCCATCCGTTGCGCCGCCGGGGGAAATCTGCTATCATCGGCCTGTAAGACTCCAAATTTTACAGGAGGGAAATACCATGAAGATCGTAGCCATCAACGGAAGTCCCCGGAAAAACGGAAATACCGCCCGGCTGCTGGAGGCCGTGGGCAAGGAGGTGCGCGCCGCCGGCGTGGAGTTCGAGGTGTTCCAGCCCGGCGCACGGGTCCACCCCTGCATGGCCTGCTACCACTGCCTGAATACCGGATCTCTTCGCTGCGTGCAGACCGACGACATGGTCAACGATATCATCGCCGCCTGCATCGAAGCCGACGGCATATTGCTGGCAAGCCCCGTCTACCACGGCGGCATCGCCGGCAATATGAAGTGCGTGCTGGACCGGCTGATGCTCGCCGCCGGCTGCGGGGACAACCAGCTCCACCACAAGGTGGGCGGTGCTTTGTGCACGCTGCGCCGCAGCGGCGGCATGGAGACCTACCAGCAGATGCTGGGCACCATGGACGCCATGGAGATGCTCATCGTCACCTCCGACTACTGGGGCGCTGTCCACGGGGCGGACCCGGGCGAGTGCCTGGAGGATACGGAGGGCATGGAGGTGGCCTGCAAGCTGGGCCGCAACATGGCCTGGGCGGTGAAGGCCCTGGCCGCCGCCAAGGAGACGGTACCCCCGCCCGCCACCGGTCACCGGACCATGACCAACTTCATCCGCTGAAAAATTTTATGCTGTCTGTCACCTTTTTCCCCGCCGAAGCATCTTAATAGATGACCGGTCCCGAAACCAGAAAAGGAGAAAGCCCCAAAGCCATGATGCAAACCGCGCTGAACAAGGAAATATTCTGCACCAGGGTCATGGAGAACCAGGAGGCGCTCTTCCGCACCGCCAAGGCCATCCTCCGCAACGACGAGGACGCCGAGGATGCCGTGCAGGAGGCCATCTGCTCTGCCTTCGAGCGGCGCCAGACCCTGCGGGACGCGGACAAGTTCCGGCCCTGGATTTTGCGCATCCTGGCCAACAAGTGCTATGACGCCTGCCGCAAGCGCAGGCCCTCCGTGGACCTTTCCGAGGTGGAGGAGTGCCTGCGTGCCCCGGAAGCGGACCCTACGGAGCGGATGACGCTCTGGCAGGCGGTCATGACGCTGGGAGACGATCTCCGGGCCCCGGTCACCCTGTTCTACTACGATGGACTGTCCATCCGGGAGATCAGCGGCGTCCTGGGCATCAGCGAAGCGGCGGTCAAGACCCGTTTGTCCCGGGGACGGGCGCGGCTGCGCGTGCTGCTGAGAGAAGAGTGAGGTGCAACATGGATCAAATGGATCGATTTGACGAGGAATTGAGAGCGCGAGCAAAAAAAGAACCCTTCCCTCTGCCGGAGGACTATGCCGGCAGGGTCTTTCGCACCTGCGCTGCGCTGGAGGAGACAGACATGAGCATGAACAACAAATCCAAACAAAGACGTGCCGCCCGCTATGGCGGCTGGATCGCCGCCGCCCTGGCGCTGTTCGTGGCGATACCCAACGTGTCCCCCACCGCCGCGGCCGCCATGGCGGATATCCCGGTGCTGGGCACCATCGTGGAGCTGGTGACCTTCCGGACCTACACCTATGACGACGGCCACAACTTTGCCGACGTGCAGACGCCCGAACTGGGCGGCAGCGCCGCTGCGGAGGAGGTCAGCGACCAGGTGCAGGAATACACCGACCAGCTCATCGCCCAGTTTGAGGCGGACTGCGCCTCCACCGGCGAGGGCTATCAGGGCCTGGACGTGACCAGCAGCGTGGTGACCGATACCGACAGCTGGTTCACCCTGCGCATCGACGCGGTGAAGACCCAGGCCAGCGGCGCCCAGTTCAGCCGCTTCTATCACATCGACAAGGCCACCGGTCAGGTGGTGACCCTGGCGGACCTGTTCCGGGAGGACGCGGACTATGTGACGGCCCTGTCCGACTCTGTGCGGGCCCAGATGGAAGAGCGCATGGCCGCCGACGAGAGCCAGGCCTACTTTGTGGACCAGTTCACCGGCATCGACCCGGGCCAGAACTTCTACTTTGACGCGGACGGCCAGCTGGTGCTGGTGTTCGACGAGTACACCATCGCCGCCGGCTACATGGGCATGCCGGAGTTCACCATCCCCGCCTCCGTGTATGAGGGCCTTTTGAAGTGAGGGGCGGACGGATGAAGCGGCTGGGGCTTTTCGCTCTGGTCCTGGCGCTGACGGTGTGCCTGGCCGCCGGCTGCGGCAAAGGCAAGGAGGAGGCGCCTGCCGATGAAGCAGGTGCAGCTGAAGTCTCCACGCTCACCGGCACGCTGGATGAGGTGAAGGACTTCATGTTCACCGTCACGGACGATGCCGGCGAGGCCTACGTGTTCTCCCTGCAGGACGGCGACAAGCCCCAGGGCCTGGACGACGTGGCCGCGGGCGACACGGTGACGGTCACCTACACCGGTACCCTTTCCGTGGTGGACGGATTGGACGGCACCATCGTCTCTGTGGAAAAGTCGGAGTCGTAAAAAGAGAGAACGAGCCGGACGGCATCGCCGTCCGGCTTGTTTTTATCCCCGCAGGATATCCGTGTTGCGGTATTGGATGGCCTCCGCCAGGTGGGCCGGGCCGATATCGGCCGCGCCCTCCAGGTCGGCGATGGTGCGGGCTACCCGCAAAATGCGGTCATGGGAGCGGGCGGTGAGTCCCATGCGGGAAAAGGCGCTTTTCATCAAGGCCTCGCCCGCTTCGTCCAGGGGACAGAACCGGCCCACCATCTCCGGCGTCATGGCGGCGTTGCAGGTGACGGCGGTGCCGGCAAAGCGCTTTGCCTGGAAGGCCCGGGCGGCCTCCACCCGGGCCTTCACCGCCGCGGAGGACTCCGCGGGCGCACGGCGGCGGATGGCCTCATACTCCACAGAGGGCACATTCACGTGCAGATCGATGCGGTCCAAAAGCGGCCCACTGATGCGGGCAAGATATCTGGAA
>CABQCB010000115.1 GCA_902462475.1 uncultured Oscillibacter sp.
AGCCCGCCGAGTCCATGCCCATCATGACCGACTGGAAGGAGCGCTTCATCGAGGCCTACGACATTGAGTTCTGCAAGTGGGTGGAGTCCGTCCACGCCGGCAAGCTCACCGGTCCCTCCTCCTGGGATGGCTACGTTGCCTGCGTGGCTGGCGACGCGCTGAATGCCTCCCGCGGCACCTCTCAGTTCCTGAAGGTGGAGACCATGGAAAAGCCCGAGCTGTACAAGTAAATCCTTCGCCTGCAAGGCCGCCCGAATGGGCGGCCTTGTTTTTGTTTACAAAAATCCCCTTGTTTTCTGTGGAAAAACACGATACCATAAAGACAGAAAAGAAGATGTTCCTGAAAAGGAGGGGATCGTAAATGAAAGGAAAACACCTTTGGGTCGTGCTCCTGGCGGCAGCCATGCTGGGCGGACTGTTGGGCAGCGGCGTTCTGGCGGTGGAGGAAAGCACCCCCGCGGAGCTGGAGACTGCCCAGGCGGTGCCGGTTCGGGAAGAGGGCGCTCCGACAGAGGAAACGGCGTCGCCTGAACCGACACAAACGGGAACCGTGCCGACGGAAACGGATGTGCAGCTGGAAAAAGACGTGGCCCTTCTGGAGCAGACACCCGATTTGGAGCAGCTGCCGCTGCTGGTGAATTTGTGGAATCCCCTTCCGGAGGATTACACCGTGGAGCTGGAAAAGCTGGATAACGGTCTCCAGATCGCCGCTGAGGCCCGCCCCGCTCTGGAGCAGATGCTCTCCGACTGTGAGGCGGCCGGGCTGGACGTGACCGTGTGCTCCGCCTACCGGACGGAGTCCACCCAGAACCGGCTCTACCAAAACAAGATCGCCCGCCTGCGCGCCGCCGGATACAGCCGGGAGGAGGCGCTGGCGGAGGCAGGACGCTGGGTGGCACCCCCGGGCACCAGCGAGCACCAGACGGGACTGGCGGTGGACATCATGGCCACGGATTATCCGGTGCTGGATGAAAAGCAGGCCCAGACAGAGGAGCAGCAGTGGCTCATGGAGCATTGCTGGGAATACGGTTTCATCCTCCGCTATCCCACGGACAAGTCCTCTGTCACCGGTATCGGCTACGAGCCGTGGCACTATCGGTATGTGGGACAGGAGGTCGCCGCAGCCATCTATGAGCGGGGGATCTGTCTGGAGGAGTACATCGCTGTCCCCGAGGTGGAGGGGGCGTCTGATCTGCTGCAGGCGGCGGTGGATGCAGCGCTGGCTCCGGACGGCGGTTGGCAGGTTCCAGCGGTAAATCCTGATACAGAAAGTGAAATCAATACATAATATTACGATCGGTATTGAAAAATCTCCGGCGTCTCCCTAAAATCCGGGAGGCGCCGCTCCTTTTCCACAAATCCTACTTGACAAGTAGGAAATAGTGTGCTATGACTATATCATAGTAAAAAGATAGGAAAAGGAGGAAATAGAGTATGTACGTCTATGCGGACAATGCGGCCACCACCGCTATGAGTGAAACCGCCCTGGAGGCCATGCTGCACTGCCTCCAGGAAACATATGCCAACCCGTCCAGTCTCCACACCCCCGGCCAGCAGGCGGCGGAGAAGCTGGCCCAGGCCCGGGAGATTTTTGCCCGGAATCTGGGGGCGTCGCCTTCGGAGATCACCTTTACCTCCGGCGGCAGCGAGTCCGACAACCAGGCCCTCCGGTCCGGCGCCATGCTGGGGCTGCGGAAGGGAAAGAAGCACATCATCTCCACCAAGTTTGAACACCATGCGGTGCTCCATACGCTCCAGGCTCTGGAGAAGGAGGGCTTTGCGGTGACCCTGCTGGACATCCCGCCCGACGGCGTGGTGACGGCGGAGCAGGTGCGTGAGGCCATCCGCCCCGATACGGCGCTGGTCTCCGTTATGTTCGCCAACAACGAGATCGGCACCATCCAGCCTATCGCCGAGATCGCCGCCGTGTGCCATGAGGCGGGCGTGCTGTTCCACACGGACGCCGTCCAGGCGGCGGGGCATCTGCCCATCGATGTGGGGACCCTCGGGGTGGACATGCTGTCTCTCTCCGCCCATAAGTTCCACGGGCCCAAGGGTGTGGGCGTGCTGTATGCCCGCCGGGGCGTGGCCCTCACCAACGTCATCTACGGCGGCGCCCAGGAACGGGGCAAGCGGGCCGGTACGGAGAACCTGCCGGGCATCGTGGGCGCGGCGGCGGCTTTCGACGAGGCCTGCGCCCACATGGAGGAGAATGCCCGGAAGGTCACGGCTCTGCGGGATAAGCTGATCCGGGGCCTGACCGCCATCCCCCACACGGTGCTCAACGGCGACGCCGTGCGCCGCCTGCCCGGCAACGTGAACGTGTGCTTCGAGGGCATCGAGGGGGAATCCCTTTTGCTGATGCTGGATGCCAAGGGCATCGCCGCTTCCTCCGGCTCCGCCTGCACCTCCGGGTCCCTGGACCCCAGCCACGTGCTGCTGGCCCTGGGACGGCCTCACGAGGTGGCACACGGTTCCCTGCGGCTGAGCCTGAGCCACTGCAACACCGACGCCGACGTGGACCACATCCTCTCCGTGGTGCCCGGCGTGGTGGAATACCTGCGGAACATGTCCCCGGTGTGGGACGAGCTGGAGCGGGGTCAGCGGCCCCATCTCATTTAAAGAAAGGAGCTTTGTTATGGCGCTTTATAGTAAGGAAGTCATGGACCATTTCCAGAATCCCCGGAACGTAGGCAAAATGGAGGACGCCGACGGCGTGGGCGAGGTGGGCAACGCCAAGTGCGGCGACATCATGCGCATGTACATCAAGGTGGACCCGGTGACCCAGGTCATCACCGATGTGAAGTTCAACACCTTCGGCTGCGGCAGCGCCATCGCCACCAGCTCCATGGCCACGGAGATGATCAAGGGCAAGAAGGTGAGCGAGGCTCTGGAGCTGAGCAACCGGGCGGTGGTGGAGGCCCTGGGAGGTCTGCCCGCCCAGAAGATCCACTGCTCTGTGCTGGCGGAGGAGGCCGTCCGGGCCGCCGTCAAGGACTACTACGACCGCAACCACATCCCCTACGGTGACGAGCTCACCGCCTGCCAGGGCCACTGTGACACCTGCGGCCACTGCGAATAAATCAAAAAACCGCTCCGTCGAAAGACGGGGCGGTTTTTCTATGGGGCAGCTGCGTTTATTTCAGCAGATGGGTGGATACGTCCAGTCTGCCGCCGGTGACGGTCACGAGGCCGTAGGAGGGGCGCCGGGGATCGCCGATGCTGCCGGGGTTGAGGAAAAAGGTCTTGCCCCGCCGGTCCACCAGGGGTCGGTGGGTGTGACCGAAGAGAAAGGCGTCCAGATTCTGCTCCTCGGCGGCAAAGCCGGCAGTCAAAAGGGACTGCTTGACGCCGTAAGTATGGCCGTGGCACAGGAGGATGCGGAAATCCTCCACAAATACCAGCCGCTCCGCGGGCTCTCCGGGGCGGAAATCGCAGTTGCCGGGCACCTGATAGAAAGGGAGGTCCGGGAAGCGGTCGTGGAGACGCTCGCCGTCCCGCCAGCAGTCCCCCAGGTGAAAGATCATGCGGGGGGAGGTGCGTACCACCGCCTCCTCCATGTTGGCGACATTTCCGTGAGAGTCTGATAGGACCAGAATCTTCATATGGGCGCTCCTTTCGCGGTTTTCCTCCAGTATAGCGCGTTGGAGCCGGCAGCGCAATGGCGGAAAAAGACGTTGACAAGCGGGAAGTGCCATGCTATCCTATTAGTTAGATACAACTAACCGCCGAGAAAAACGTTCCGCACCCAGGCGGACATTTTTTCTCCATGATGGTTAGATACAACTAACTATTAAAATAAGGAGGATTCCATGGAGCGTTCGCTGGATGAAATCATGGTGGAGCAGTGCGCACCCACTCTGGCAGGAATCAAGCCTGCCAGCCTGTTTCGGTGCCGGGCAGACGGCGGGCGGTGCCCGGAAGAAGCAGTCGCACGGTGGCGGCGGGAGCTGGAGCCCCGGGGCATTGTGATCCGGGTGCTCAAGACCTGCCCGGTGACAGGGGCGTACCTCGTGTATGTCTATCGGCCTGCGTGGCTGCGGCAGCTGGTGAACCGGCCGCAGATCCGGGGGTTTTTGCGCCAATGCGGCTATGGGCCGGAGATGGACGTGGATGCCATGCTGGGGCGTCTTTCCGGACGGTTCTGCCTGGAGGAGGAATATCCCCATGAGATCGGCGTGTTTTTGGGCTATCCGCTGGAGGATGTGGTGGGATTCATCCGCCACCGGGGGCGGGAATTTACCTTCAGCGGCTATTGGAAGGCGTATGGAGATCCCCAGGCGGCCCAGCGGCGCTTTGACCGCTACCGCCGCTGTACCGCCCGCTGTACCCAGCGGTTCCTGGCGGGCACGCCTATCGCCGCCCTGGCGGCGGGATAAGACTAGGGGCGGGGCCGGACCAGCAGGGCGGCCGCCAGGTCGCTGGCGCCGCCGGCTACCAGCCCCGCACCGAACAGGGAGATGGCGGCTCTGGCCGCCCGATAGGGGTCCCACAGCAAAACGATCCCCAGAATCAGCGGCAGCAGGGCGGAAAGACCCAGCGCCAGGGCATCGCCGGTCCGGCGGTGCAGGGCGGATGCTGCCGAGGGAAGCTTGCCCACGCCGTCTAGCGTCAGCAGGAGGCCCAGCACCAGCGGCAAAAAGGACAAAACGGCCTGGGGATGCAGCAGGGCCCATACAGAAAAGGCCAGCGGGAACAGCGTCAGGAACACTTCGCCGCCGTAAGGAAGCCCATAGCGCCGCTTTTGCAGGCACCGCCAAAGATGCCCCAGCCCATAGGCGGCAGCAACGGCGCAAAGTCCCCAGACCAGCAGTGTCCCGCTGGCGGCAGGAAACAGCAAAAGAGCCAGTCCCAGGGATATATACAGCACGGCGGTCCAGACGGAAGCCGACCGGTTCCAGAAAAATTGCAGCATAAACCATCCTCCTTTTATAAGGCTAGCATACCCGAAAATAGGGAAAGCAAGCATCCGGTTTGAAACCGGGCGGATGGGGCAGGATAGATGGCGATCATGCAGCCGCCGATCCGCAGGATATGGTTCTGTCCGGCGGCGGAAAGGACGCGGTATGGAACGAGAGCTTGCGATGCTGGAGGCGGGGTGCAGCGCCCTGAGCTGGAATACTACGGACGGCAAACACCTCTGGGGGCGAAACTTCGACTTCAACCGTCTGGCAGAGGGGAGCGGGATCACCTATGTGCCTGCCGGGACCAGGTACGCGGTCTGCGGCTCGTCATTGACGGGGGATGTGGTGGACCGGAGCCGCCGGATCGCCCGGTATGCCGCCGTGGGAACAGGGCTTTTGCAGATCCCCTCTTCTCCCATTTTGTATGAGGGCATCAATGACCAGGGACTTATGGGCGGACAACTTTCCTATCGGGGCTTTGCCTGCTACGGCACCCAGCGGCCCAAGGGCGCGTGTCCCATTCAGCCGCCGTTTCTGGTGTACCACCTGCTGGCCCAGTGCGCCACGGTGGAGGAGGTGGTGGCAGCCCTGGAAAACAGGCTGTCGCTGGAGAACCGGCCGCTTTTGGGGACCGTGCCGCCGCTGCACTGGGCATTCAGTGACCGGACAGGGGAAATGGTGATCGTGGAGCCGGAGGCGGAGGGACTCAAGATCTACCGGCACACCCTGGGAGTCGTGACCAATAGCCCCGGCTACGCCTGGCATCGGACGAACCTGCTCAATTATGCGGCTGTCCGGGACCTGGACCATGGTGCCGTGACGTTTGGGGACGAGCGTATGGAGCAGTGCTTCTCCGGCAGCGGCGGGCAGGGCCTGCCCGGAGACTGGAGTGCTCCATCCCGATTCGTGCGGCTGGCATTTTTGCGCAAATATGCAGTCAAAGGCGCCAATGAGACGCAGGGCGTGTCCCGGATGCTGCGGCTGCTGCAAAGCGCGGCATTTCCGCTGGGCATGGTGCGGGTGAGCCAGCCGGGGCAGCCCACACCGTTGGGCGGAGCGGCAGTACCTTTCGATTATACGGTCTACACCTCTGTCTGCTGTGCTGAGTCTGGCCGGTACTACTGGACTACCTACGAAAACCAGCGGGTACGGTATGTTTCTTTGGAGCAGCTCCGAAGGCTGGACCGCCCGCGGCAGTTTCCGCTGGACCGCGCGGCGGATTTCCTTTGTGCCAGTGAACAGATATGAACGGGCGCAGGGAATAAAAAAAGGGCACGGCCTGGGCCGTACCCTTTTTTCAATGTACCGCTATGAAGACGAGCGCACTCTGGCTTTTGTAAAAAAGTCGGAGCAAGCGATATGTCGCTTGCTCCGACGTGGTGACCCGGCGGGGATTCGAACCCCGGACCCACTGCTTAAAAGGCAGTTGCTCTGCCGACTGAG
>CABQCB010000116.1 GCA_902462475.1 uncultured Oscillibacter sp.
ATCGCACCGAGGCCGATGGCGCTTACAAGGTTGCAGTGAAGAAAGTCGATCAGGCTGTTGCCAAGGGCGTTCTGCACAAGAACACGGCTGCGCATCGCAAGAGCGCCATGACCCTGAAGCTCAACAAGCTGGGCTGATCGTTTCATGAACGAAATAGAAAGGACATCCGCAGGATGTCCTTTTTGTTTTTTCAAAGAGAAGCAGATATGTTTCGCGGCGGGAAGGAAGAAAGCTGCGAAAGAAACCCAGGAGGGGTGTCTTTCGCTTTGGATCAGATCCGTTTGCGCCGGAGGCGGAAACGTAGGCCCCGGCCGGGCCCCAGGGCCGGACGGGGCGGACATCCGCAGGATGTCCTTTTTGTTTTTTCAAAGAGAAGCAGATATGTTCCGCGCCGGGAAGGTACGGCTCTGTTTTGCGGCAGCATCCCGCTGGGATGCTGTTTTTCTTTTTTTCTGGGCCTGTTCATTTGGGCGGGACGTGGTACAATACAGACTGTAAAAAAGACGGAAAAAGCCCGCGGCGCCGCCGCGGAGAACGAGGTGACCTATGCGGATTTTCGATACCCATGCCCATTACGACTCCGGCGCCTTCAACGCCGACCGGGACGCGGTGCTCTCGGCCCTGCCGGAGGCGGGGGTGGCGCTGGTGGTGAACCCCGGGTGCGACGTGCCCTCCTCCCAGGCCGCGGTGGCTCTGGCGGAGCAGTATCCCCATGTATATGCCGCCGTGGGCATCCACCCGGAGGACTGCGCCGGCTGCACGGACGCGGACTTTGACGCCGTCCGGGCCCTGTGCGCCCACGAAAAGGTGGTGGCCATCGGGGAGATCGGCCTGGACTACTACTGGCCGGAGAACCCGCCCCGGGACTTCCAGAAAGAGGTGTTCCGCCGTCAGATCCAGCTGGCCCTGGAGCTGGACCTGCCCGTTATCATCCACGACCGGGAGGCCCACGGGGACTCGCTGGACATCGTGCGGGAGTATCCGGCGCTGCGTGGCGTGTTCCACTGCTTTTCCGGCAGCCCGGAGATGGCGGCGGAGCTTTTGAAGCGGGGCTGGTACCTGGGGTTCAACGGTCCCATCACCTACAAAAACGCCCGCCGGGCCCCCGAGGTGGCGGCCATCACGCCTCTGGACCGGATGGTGGTAGAGACGGACGCCCCCTATCTTACCCCGGTCCCCTTCCGGGGCAAGCGCAACGACAGCCGGTATCTCTCCTATGTCATCGAAACGCTGGCATCGTGGAAGGGCGTGACGCCGGAGGAAATGGCGGACATCACGCTGGAAAACGGCAAACGATTGTACGGATTGGAGTGAGCCTGTTTCCGAAGGCTCGGTTGGATCAAAGGAGGAGCAGCAATGGAAAAAATGGAAGATGAGATCACGAAAGAGATGATATCCTATCTGGGCTGCCCTTGTCAGGTCTTCCCGCCCGACGCAAAGACGGAGGATCTCATGGCGGCTTATCGGCAAGCCAGATCAGAGGGGGAAAAAGAGGGCTTTTGGCCTGTGATGGTGGCGGCTGAAGATGAGATCCTCCTGGAAACTCTGCAGATGAACCTGCGTGGGGAAACGGTGGAAACCTACCGCCGCAGGATTCTGGAGGAGCCGGTGGAGGAGGGGCGCATCTACTTTGCTCGGATGATCGCCCGTTGGAAAGAGCGGAATCAAAAGCTTTATGATAGCTTCATGGGGGAGCCGGAGGAAGGCTGCTATCCTTCCTGGATGGATGAATTTCCAGGCAACCCTGCGCAAAGGAACTCCTTTGGGAATGTGGATCGGAGGATGATCCTGGCGCGGATCCCTGTGGAGCATCCGTGGGAGATCTTTGCGTATCTTCCGTTCGGCGGGTGGAACGATTGTCCCGACACGCCCGGACTCATGGCTGCGGCCAAACACTGGAACCAGCGGTACGGGGCGGTGCCTGTATCTATGAACCACGACTGTTTGGAATTTGTGGTCCCTTCCCCTGTCCGGCGCAAAGATACAGCTATGCTGACGGTGGAGCAGTTTGTCTGGTGCATGGATCTGGAGGATATCAGTGAACGGAGAGAGCATCTGGCCCGGTATACGGTGTGGCCTTTCTGGTGGGACTGAGCGGCGAATGAAAGCAAGGAGTGAATTTTTATGGAAAAAGGCTTTACCATCACCTATGAATACGGGGACAATCTCTATGTGAACCCCACCAACCGCTGCAATTTCAACTGCAATTTCTGCCTGCGCCACAACGGCTCCGGCGGCAGCATCTATACCCATAACCTGTGGCTGGAGCGGGAGCCGACAAAAGAAGAACTCCTGGACTCCATCGAGGGCCGGGACCTGACGAAATACCGCCAGCTGGTGTTCGTGGGCTTCGGAGAGCCCACCTACCGCTTCGACGATATCTGCTGGGTCATCGACCAGATGAAAGCCCACGGCACGAAGATCTTCACCCGCATGGACACCAACGGCACCGGCAGCATCATCAATGGCCGGGACATCGCCCCGGAATTTGCAGGCCGGTTCGACATGGTATCCATCTCCCTGAACACGGACACGGCGGAAAAGTACGATGCCCTGTGCCACCCCAACTTCCCCGGGGCCTACGAGGCCATGCTGGACTTTGCCCGGCGGGTCAGGGCGTACGTGCCCACGGTCATGATGACCGTGGTGGACACCATTCCCCCTGAGGAGATCGAGCATTGCCGCAAGATCTGCGAGGAGGACGTGGGCGCCACCTACCGGGTGCGGGCGTACATCCAGGAATAAGAAAAAAGGACGCCGAACGGCGTCCTTTTTCTTTACAGCATGTGCAGAAGTTCGATCTGCTCACCGGAGGGGCCGGTGAAAAACCAGTTTTCCAGTCCGCCGAAGAGATCCGGCAGCACCACCTTCTCCTCCGTCATGAAGGTATTCACGCCGGCCTGGCGGAGGGCAGCGGCGGCCGCGTCCACGTCAGGGACGTACACGGCGATGTGAGGGATGTTGCCCTCGGTCATGGGGGCGGGGACGGGGGACTGGATCAGCTCCAGCGTGGCCCCGGCGAAGTCCACCAGCGCCAGAAGCTTGTCCCCGTCCGGCGTGGGGATCACGTCCTTTTTTTGCAGCGTGCCGCCGATGCGCTCATAAAAGCGGATGCTCTCTTCCATATCCCGGGTGTGGACGGCGATGTGGCCCAGACCCTCATAAAGCTCCTTGCAGTTCATAAAAATGCCTCCCTGCGCGCCTGGGGCGCGCGTTGATTTTCCCTATCATAGCACAAATGCCGCCGGAGGGAAACGGAAAATGCAAAAAGCGAAAAAATTCTGAAATTTTTCTTGACATTTTCCTTGGTTGCTATATAATAATAAGGCTCGCAGTCTGCGGGCATATCCTTGCTCTCATCTTCGAATGAGGGCCATTTGTCCAAAAGGAGGTGCAATCATGGCAAAGGTTTCTGCCAATTATGAGGTCGTTTACATCATCGACCCTGCACAGGGGGAAGAGGGCATCGCCGCTCTGGTGAACAACTTCAAGACCCTGGCTGAGCAGAATGGTTCCGCTGTTGAGGTGGAAGAGTGGGGCAGCCGCAAGCTGGCCTATCCCATCAACTTCAAGAACGATGGCTACTATGTGCTGATGAGCTTCACCAGCGAGCCTTCCTTCCCGAAGGAGCTGGATCGTAAGCTGCGGATCACTGACGGCATCATGCGTTCCCTGATCGTCTGCAAGGGCGAATAAGGAGGCATTTTCATGCTGAACAAGATCATTCTCATGGGTCGGCTGACCCGTGACCCCGAGCTGCGCCGCACGGGAAGCGGCACCGCTGTCACGTCCTTCTCCCTGGCCGTGGACCGGGACTTCAAGTCCCAGAGCGGCGAGAAGGAGACGGACTTCATCGACATCGTTGCCTGGCGCAGCACCGCGGAATTTGTCAGCAAGTACTTTACCAAGGGCCGCATGGCCGTGGTGGAGGGCCGGCTGCAGATCCGGGACTGGACGGATAAGGACGGCGGCAAGCGCAGAAGCGCCGAGGTCGTGGCCGACAACGTCTATTTCGGGGATTCCAAGCGGGACGGCGCCGGCGATTACGGTGCCCCTGCTTACAGCGCACCCATGGGTGGCCGCGCATCCGCCGCTCCCATGGACAGCCATTCCGATTTCGCCGAGATCGGCGAGGAGGACGGCGACCTGCCGTTCTGATCTTAAAAAAGGAGGAACCATTTCATGGCTTTTGATCGTGAAGCGAGACCCGCTCGTCCCATGCGCGGCAAGCGCCGCAAGGTCTGCCAGTTCTGCGCGGACAAGTGCGAGTCCATCGATTACAAGGACGCCGCCAAGCTGCGTCGCTTTGTTTCTGAGCGTTCCAAGATTCTGCCCCGCAGAACCACCGGCACCTGCGCCATGCATCAGCGTCAGCTGACCGAGGCCATCAAGCGTGCCCGTCAGATCGCTCTGCTGCCCTACGTCACCGACTAAGGCACAGCCGCAAAGAGAAAAAACCGGCCTGTTTTCGGACAGGCCGGTCTTTTTTTGCTTGTTCCAGCGGCTTTACACCGTCACGCCGGAGCCGCAGAGCTGGAGGAACTGCCGGGCCACCCGGGGACTGCGTCCCCCGCAGCGCAGGGCGAAGGCCTCCGCCCGCTCCACCAGCTGCTCTTCCGGGCAGTCCACGCCGTACTGGGGCGCCAGGGCCAGCAAAATCTCCCGGAAGCGCTGCTTTTCGGGCCGCAGGAACGTGACCGTCAGGCCGAAGCGGGCAGACAGGCTCATGAGCTCCTGGCGGGTGTCGGCGGCGTGGAGCTCGTCCCCGTCCCGGTCGGCGAAGGTCTCCTTGATGAGATGGCGGCGGTTGGAGGTGGCGTAGACGGCGATGTTGCGGGGGCTGCCGCACACGCTCCCCTCCAAAATGGCCTTCAGGGCGGCGAAGTTGTCGTCACTGGCGGTGAAGGACAGGTCGTCGATGAACAAAATGAACTTCAGCGGGTTGTGGCTGAGCTGGTCCACCAGGGCCGGGATCTGGTGGAGCTGGTGCTTTTTCACCTCCACCAGCCGCAGGCCCTCCGGGGCAAAGGCGTTGGCGATGGCCTTGACGGTGCTGGATTTGCCGGTGCCCGCGTCGCCGTAGAGGAGCACGTTGGCCGCACCCGCCCCGGAGAGCAATGCCCGGGTGTTGGAGATCACCTTCTCCCGCTCCCGCTCGTAGCCGGGCAGCTCTGCAAGGGTCTGGCTGTCCGGGTAGCGCACGGGCACCAGGGCCCCGTCGGAGACGGTGAACACGTGGTATTTGGCAAATACGCCGTAGCCCCGCCGGCCGCTCTGGGCGGCCCGGGATGCATAGGCGGCGGCAAAGTCCGCGCCGCTTACCTCCCAGGGGGTCAGGAACTGCCCTGCCTCCTCCGCGCCGCCCAGGGCCAGCAGCTGAGGAAGGGTCAGCGCCCCCAGCTGCGTGAGAAAGTCCAGCTCCCGGGCAAGACAGGCGCGAAGGGCCGGCTCTTCCGGCACCGGCGAGCGGCGCCGGACGCACAGGTTCTCGTCCTCCAGCACCGTCTCCAGCAGGTACTGCGTCCAGTCGCAGGTGTGGGCGAACAGGGCTGATTCAAAGTCCGCCAGGGCGCCCACGGCCCCCTCTCCCCTCTCCAGCGCGTGCAGCGCCGTGCGCAGCCGCGCCAGGACGGCGTCGTCCAGGACGGCGCGGAAAACCACCAGACTGTCCAGGCGGTTGGATAGCTCCCGGATATTCATACACTGTGCTCCTCTCGTTTGTGGCTGTGCCGCCGGATGGGCGGGTAAAGTTGCGTTTTACTATACACGCTTTTGCGGCTGTCCGCAATAGGCGGATAAATGAAAATTCCCTGTTGACAATTCCGAAAATTTACGGTATAGTAACCAACAACAAAATTCCAAATGCGTTGACGAGAACAAGTAGCGTCTCCTTTCCGCTTTCAGAGAGCTGTCGTTTGGTGCGAGACAGTAAGTATCGGGAGCCGTGAAATCATCTCTGAGCAGTCTGCTGAAGGTAAGTAGGTCGGACCGGGTGTACCCGTTATCGTACAGGGAGTTGTTGGACTTCCGTGAGTGGGCGCGATCACGCGTCAAGAAGAGTGGTACCGCAGAGAGCTTTCAAAGCCTTTGTCTCTTACAAGAGACAAAGGCTTTTTTATTTTTCCAGGTGGACGGAGGGGCATATGAAACTGACAGGTGCGCAGATCTTTGTGGAGACGTTGGCGGAGCAGGGCGTGGAGCTGCTGTTCGGCTACCCCGGCGGCACGGTGCTGAATCTGTTCGACGCGCTGTATGAAAGCGGCGGGCGGGTGAAGTGGGTGCTGACGGCCGACGAGTGCGGCGCGGCTCACGCGGCCGACGGCT
>CABQCB010000117.1 GCA_902462475.1 uncultured Oscillibacter sp.
GTGCTGGCCGGGTGCGCCGGCTTTGCCGCGGCGCTGCCGGAGCTCATGGGGCTGGGCGGCGCGGAGCAGGGGACTATGGTGGACGCGGACTCGTTTTTGGTGGTCTGCGGCAGCGTCAATCCCATCACCGTGGCCCAGATGGAGGAGGCCGGCCGCTGCGGCTTCCGCCATATCCATCTGACGGCCCGCCAGCTGCTGACGCCCGGCTACTTTGAAAGCCCGGAGGGCCAGGCCCTGCTGGATCAGTGGGCCGCCTGGCTGAAGGCGGGTGAAAACTGCGTGCTGGACTCCAACCCGGCCCCCGGCGACGGCGAGACAGCATCCCAGGTGGGAGAGGAAATGGGCATGGATCTGGAGGATCTGCGCCAGCACATCTCCCGGACGCTGGGTCATGTGCTGCGGCAGCTGGTGGAGCGGGGCGTCCGGTCCACCATGCTGGTCACCGGCGGCGACACCCTCATGGGTTTTGTGCGGGCGGCGGGCGTTTCCGAGATCGTGCCCGTGCGGGAGCTTCTGACCGGCTCGGTGCTCTCGCTGATCAACGTGGGCGGGACTACCTACAACATCATTTCCAAGTCCGGCGGCTTCGGCGAGCGGACCTTGGTATCGGACCTGGCGCATCTGGTGCTGCCGGGAGAGGAAAGGAATGGAGAAAATGGATAAAAAACCGATCATTGGCATTTCTATGGGTGATCCCTTCGGAAACGGACCGGAGATCACCGCGCGGGCCCTGGCGGACGCCGCCGTGTACGACCGGTGCCGCCCCCTGGTGGTGGGCGATGTGAGCAGCATGACCTATGCGGCCAAGGCGGCGGAGACGGTGTTCGGCACCCATCTGGACATCCACCCCATCCAGTCGGTAGACCAGGCGCTGTTTCAGCCGGGCACCATCGACGTCTACGACATGGGGCTGGTGAAGCCCTCCGATATCCCCGGAGACCCGTCCGACCCCAAGCCCTTCGGCCTGGGGGCCACGGCCCTGGGCGGTGAGGCGGCCTTCCAGTACGTGGTCAAGGTCATTGACCTTGCCATGAAGGGCGAGATCGACGCCACCGTCACCAATGCCCTGAGCAAGGAGGCCATCAACATGGCCGGCCATCATTACTCCGGCCATACGGAGATCTACGCCGACTATACCCACACCGCCAAATACACCATGATGCTGGCTCACGAGGACCTGCGGGTGGTCCATGTCTCCACCCACGTCTCCTTGCGGGAGGCCTGCGACCGGGTGAAGAAGGACCGGGTGCTGGACGTGATCCGCATTGCCAACAACGCCTGCCTGGCCCTGGGCATTGAGCAGCCCAAGATCGGCGTGGCCGGACTCAACCCCCACTGCGGCGAAAACGGCATGTTCGGCACGGAGGAGGTCGAGGAGATCCAGCCCGCCATCGACGCGGCCCTGGCGGAGGGCATCTGCATCCCGGAGAAGAAGCCTACCCCGCCGGACACGATCTTTTCCAAGGCCATCGGCGGCTGGTACGACATCGTGGTGGCCATGTACCATGACCAGGGCCATATTCCGCTGAAGGTCAAGGGCTTTGTCTATAACAAGGCCGAGGGCCACTGGGACGCGGTGGCCGGCGTCAACGTGACGCTGGGCCTGCCCATCATCCGGGCCAGTGTGGACCACGGCACCGGCTTCGGCCACGCCGGCAGCGGCCGGGCCAACGAGCTGAGCCTGCTCAACGCCATCTCCTACGCCATCCAGCTGGCCAACCACCGCAAATAAGCGGAATGGCAGGGCCCCGGAGACGAAATCGGTATATTTCATCATAAAAAAGGAGAGGATGCAATTGCATCCTCTCCTTTTTATGCATCGGGACTCTTTTCCGGGTCGGCGGCGTCCTGCCGGTGAAAGTGCAGGCGGACCAGGGTCTTGGGCCGTCCGGCGCCGGAGCTCTCCTTGCCGCACACGGAGGCGTAGCCCTGCTCCAGCAGCTTGCGGATGATCCGGTGGGCGCTGCGCACGGTGATGTTCAGACAGTCCGCCAGCTCCTTGACGTCAAACTCGGCGTCACCCCGCAGCTGGATCAGGGCCATGAGCTTGGCGATGTACGCCCCGCTCATGCCTGTCTCCCGGGCAATCTGCTCCACCTGGTCATCCCTGGAGATGAGATCATAGGAGATGGCGCTTTCGCTGCCCAGGGGGCCGGCCAGGGCGCCGTTTTCATCCACCAGATAGATGAAGCTGCCCTTTGCCGCCTTGGCATGGTTGAGAGCTTTGCTGGCGTGGATCTCCGACTGGTAGGCGGTGGAACCGAAGCCGATGCCCATGTTGGGGTGAAGCCCCGTCTTCAAGATCCGGGATTGCAGATCGTAGAGCCACTGGTAATTCTCCTCCCGCTTCACGCCGCCCCGGTTGGCGAAGATGATGTAGCGGTTTTGCCCGCTGCGGAAGAAGGAGGCCTCCATCTGGCGGCAGTACTCCGTGATGAGGCTTTCGCACTGGCAGGTCCGTAGCCGGTCGGAATAGTAGCTGCCGGCGCTCTCGCTGACGTTGTCCAGCTCGATGATCTCCACCACGATCTGGGCGGAGTGGGCCTCCTTCAGCTCCAGCCGGGTCACCAGCCGGTTGAAGGCCTCCCGCACCGTGAAGCGGGAGCCGGAGAGGTAAAATACCGGGTAGCCCTTGTCCCGAAAGTGGTGATAGACCCACACGAAGCCGGTGAGGATGGCCTTGCTCTCGCCCTGGTCCCACAGAGCCTGGTGCCATTGGATATAGGATTGCTCTTCGGAGGAGCCGATGGGGAGGTAGCGGATGTGCCGGGGCGTGATGCCGCACTCGCTGAAGGCGTCCTCCACCACGTGGGGCTCCACCGCGTCGATGCTGAATTCGTCCAGCGCCAGGCCCTGGCGCTCCATCTGACGCAGGGTGTTCATCAGGCTGTACGCGTCCTTGGTGACGTATTCATAGGCCCGGATCATGGTGTGGCGCTGGATGACGCTGCTGCACACCGCCACGCCGGTGAATAGCACAGCGGTGCACTCCGCCTCGCACTGGTCGATGACCTCCAGGGCGCCGGCGGTGGTCTCCCGGGGATAAAGAATGGTTTCCGTCTCCGGAGAGATGGCGCGCAAATGGGCCTGGATCTGCTTGCCGGAGAGCTCGGGTCCGATAATTCCAATTTTCATAGTGGTCCTCTTTGCCGTTTGTTTCCTGGGGACAATATAGCATTTTTCTCCGGTAAAGACAAGGTTCTGCACCTAATTTCCAGGAAACGACTGTTAATTTCGCATCAATTTTTGCCCGCTTTCTGTGCATTTACCCAAAAATAGATGGTTTGCGCAAATTAGCATTGACTATGGTGTATGAAGTGACTATGCTCTATTTGTGTCCTATTTGAGACATGTCATTTATAAGGAATTTTTTTTGGAGAGGGGATTTTCCGTTATGACGAAGCAGGAGATCAAGCAAGCGGTCCTGGCGGCCATCGACGCCGGCAGGGAGGAAATCTTTGCCGTCAAGGACAGCATCTATCAAAATCCGGAGTTCGGCTACAAAGAGGTCAAGACCACGGCTACCGTGGCCGACTTCCTGGAGGGCCTGGGACTGAAGGTGGAGCGCAACATCGCCGTCACCGGCTGCCGTGCCCGGGCCAACGAGGGCAAATCCGGACCCCACATTGCGGTCATGGGCGAGCTGGACGGCATCAGCTGCAAGGAGCACAAGGACGCCAACGAGATCGGCGCCAGCCACACCTGCGGCCACAACCTGCAGGTGGCGGGCATGATCGGTGCCGCCGTGGGCCTGGTGCGCAGCGGCGTGCTGGACCAGCTGGACGGCCAGGTGAGCTTCATCGGTGTTCCCGCCGAGGAGTTCATTGAGCTGGAGTACCGGGAGCAGCTGAAAAAAGAGGGCAAGATCTGCTATTTCGGCGGCAAGCAGGAGCTGATCCGCCGGGGCGAGCTGGACGACGTGGACATGGCCATGATGTTCCACGCTCAGGATACCGGCGACATGAAGGCCATCATCGGGCCGGAGAGCAACGGCTTCATCGGCAAGAAGATCCACTTCATCGGCAAGGAGTCCCACGCCGGCTCCGCCCCCTATGAGGGCATCAACGCTCTCAACGCGGCCATGCTGGCCATCAACAACGTCCACGCCCTCCGGGAGACCTTCCGGGAGAGTGAGCGTGCCCGGTTCCATCCCATCATCACCAAGGGCGGCGACATCGTCAACGTGGTGCCCGCCGATGTGACCATGGAGGCCTACGTCCGTGCCCGCACCATCCAGGGCCTCAGCGACATCAACAGCCGCATCAACCAGGCCATCCTGGCCGGCGGCATGGCCGTGGGCGCCAACGTGGAGATCACCGAGATCCCCGGCTACCTGCCCATCCTGAAGCAGCCGGAGATGGACGGCCTCCTGCGGGAGAACCTCAAGGAGCTGGGCCTGGAGGGCGCCATCATCGAGGGCAGCGACTTCACCGGCTCTTTCGACTTCGGCGATATCTCCCACCTGATGCCCGCCATCCACCCCATGTTCGGCGGCGTGCGCGGCGCGCTCCACACCCGCGATTTCGAGCTGGTGGACCCGGACCTTGCCTGCATCGTCCCGGCCAAGGCCATGGCCATGACCATCATCGACCTTTTGTATGACGGCGCCAAGGAGGCCAAGGACATCCTGGCCAACTTCAAGCCCGTCATGACCAAGGAAGAGTACCTGGCCTATCAGCAGAACAACGACCGCACCATCACGCTGCGCTGAGGAGGATGAACCATGGAAAAGAAAACCCTGCTGTTCAAAGACTATAAGCTGTATCTGACGGTGCTGGTGATCACCATCATCTGCGAGCGGATCGGCTCTGTGAAGATCCCCGCAGGCCCCGGCACCATCACCCTGCTGCCCATGATCTACGCCATGATCCTCTGCCTGGCGCTGTATCTTTTCAAGCCTGCCAAGTTCCTCAAGGAAAAGCAGTCCAACACGGCCAGCTCCCTGATCTCCATCGGCATCACGCTGCTGATCGCCAAGATCAGCATCACCAGCGGCGTGGGCATCAACGACATCATCATGGCCGGCCCCGCCCTGATCCTCCAGAACTTCGGCAACCTGGGCACCATCGTGTTCGCTCTGCCCGTGGCCCTGCTGCTGGGCTTCAAGCGCGAGTGTATCGGCATGACCCACTCTGTGGGCCGTGAGCCCAACGTGGCGCTCATTTCCGAGCGGTACGGCTCCGACTGCCCGGAGTTCCGGGGCGTCATGGTGGTGTACGTGGTGGGCACCGTGTTCGGCACCATCTTCATGGGCGCCATCGCCAGCTTCCTGGCCAGCGCCACCCCCATCTCCGTGGAGGCCTACGCCATGGCCACCGGCTGCGGCAGCGCGGGCATGATGACCGCCGCCCTGGCCCCCCTCATCGAGATGAAGCCGGAGCTGGAGGTCACCCTCACCAGCTACGCCAGCATCAGCAATCTGATCTCCACTGTGGCCGGCCTGTATATCTCCATCTTCCTGGGCCTGCCTCTGACGGAGAAGCTCTATAAGATCCTGGAGCCCAAGCTGGGCCGGGGCAAGAAGCAAGTGTAAGGAGGAAGCCGAACATGGAAAACAAGAAGCGTTTGACTCTGGACACGGTCCTGGACTGGGTCCTGGTGCTGTCCATCTCCGGACTGATCATGCTGGTGGGCAACTATGTGGGCTTTGGCGTCGACATTCTCGAGAGCATCCCCGGCATGGCCATCCTGGTGGCCATCAGCGCCGCCGGACTGGTGCTGGCCAAGCTCATCCCCTTCAACATCCCTGCTATCTGCTATATCTCCATCATCGGGATCCTGATCGCCATTCCCGCAAGCCCCGTCAGCGGCTTTGTGGTGGAGGCCACCAATAAGATCAACCTCCTGGCCATCTGCACCCCCATCCTGGCCTATACCGGTGTTTCCATCGGCAAGAGCTGGGCGGACTTCAAGAAGATCGGCTGGCGCGGCGTTGTGGTGACGCTGCTGGTCATCTTCGGTACGTTCTTCATGTCCGCGCTGTTTGCGGAGATCCTCATGCGGATGCAGGGCATCGTCTGATTTTGTAACCCCTTCTTTTATACTCCTAACGCGCTGAGGCGCCCGGAAATTTCCCGGGCGCCTCAGCGCGTTTTTGAGGAAGTGTGTGATGGTTTATGAAAAGCTCTGCTCAGCGCACGCTGAACAAAAGCTCACCATACGTAGGATAGGGCCAGCAGCCGGCGGCGGTCTGGGTCTCCGCTTCGTCCACCGTGGCGCGCAGGGCGGCCATGGCGGGCAGCACCTCGTCGCGGATGCGGCAGGCGGTCTCGG
>CABQCB010000118.1 GCA_902462475.1 uncultured Oscillibacter sp.
CCCTGCTCCGCCACGGCTTTTTCCACACCGGTGGCCAGGGTGTGGCCAAAGCCGGTCAGGGGGACCGTGGCCCCGGCGCCGCCCCAGCGGATGAGGGGCTCGTAAAGTCCCAGGGCACTGAGGGCCACGCCGGTGACCACATAGCCGGTGAGGATGCGGGCGGGGGTGAGGGTGGTGCGGTCAATGAGGATCTGGCCGATGGCACAGAGGATGCCGCCGCACAAAAACGCGTTGAGATATTCCATAGAGCCTCCTGCACGTTGCCGGGCTGTCAGCGGAAGGTGCTGATGCACACCGCGTGGCAGATCCCGGGGATGGATTCTTTTTGAAAGGCGCTGGTGGGAGAGAGCAGCGCCCCGGTGGGCGCGAACACGATCCGCCGCCAGGTCCCCTCCCGGAGACCCGAGAGCAGATACCCGTTGAACACGGAGGCGGAGCAGCCGCAGCCGGAGGCGCCGGCGTGCATGTCCTGCCCGGCCAGATCGTAGAGCAGCAGACCGCAGTCGGTAAAGCGGCTGCCCAGCTCCACGCCGTCCCGGCGAAAAAGGTCCCGCACGATCTCGTGGCCCAGCTTGCCCAGGTCCCCGGTGACGATCAGGTCGTAGTCCTCCGGAGCGGTGCCGGTGTCGCGGAAAAAGGCTGAGAGCGTATCGTAGGCGGCAGGCGCCATGGCCGCGCCCATGTTGTTGGCGTCGCAGATGCCCTTGTCCTGGATCTTTCCGCAGGTGACATGGGTGATATAGGGCCCGTCTCCGTCCCGCTCCAGAATGGTGCACCCGGCCGCTGTGGCGGTCCACTGAGCCGTGGGCGGGCGCTGGTTGCCGTAGGGCACGGGCATGCGGTACTGCCGCTCCGCCGTGCAGAAGTGGGAAGAGGTCATGGCCGCGGCCCGGTCGGCAAAGCCGCCGTCGATGAGCAGCGAGGCAAGGGACAGCGACTCTCCCATGGTGGAGCAGGCGCCGTAAAGGCCATAGAAGGGGATCTGGAACGAGCGCAGGCAGAAAGAAGAGCCGATGCACTGGTTCAGAAGATCGCCCGCCAGCACGTAGTCCAGATTCTCCGGCGCCAGGCCCGCCTTCTCCAGCGCCAGGGAGAGGGCCTTTTGCTGCATATAGGACTCTGCCTTCTCCCAGGTCTGCTGGCCGAAAAAGGAGTTCTCCTCCAAACAGTCGAACCAGGCGGCCAGCGGTCCGGCCTTTTCCATTTTGCCGCCCACGCACGCTCCTGCGCAGATGGACGGCGGAGCGGCCAGCGCCACGGTCTGCTTGCCCAGTCGTTTGTTGGTCATTGTGGTCACCTCTCGTTGTGATATGCGTTAGCATGTCCCGGCGGGGAGAAAAGTATGACCGGGAAAAGGAGAAATTTCCACATGGCATCACCGCCGTGTGGAAAACTTCCCGGCCGGACGGGGCGCGCATAAAATTCCGGCGGCGGCAGACACTAGCAGACGAATACCGAAAGGAGACGCGTATATGCCCGAGAGAATTGTCATTGCCCTGGGCGGCAACGCCCTGCAGTCCAAGGGAGCCGAGCCTACGGCCCAGGCCCAGCTGGAGACAGTCAAGCGCACCTGCGAGTCCATCGCCCGCATCAGCCAGCGGGGCTACGAGGTGGCGGTGGTCCACGGAAACGGCCCCCAGGTGGGGCGGATCGTTCTGGCCAGCGAGGCGGCCAAGGACGTGGTCCCGCCCATGCCCTTTGACGTGTGCGGCGCCATGAGCCAGGGGTATATCGGCTATCATATCCAGCAATGCCTCAAGTATGCCCTCAACAAGCGGCGCAAGGACTACCCGGTGGTGTCATTGACCACCCAGGTGGTGGTGGACCGGGCCGACCCGGCCTTCCAGAACCCCACCAAGCCCATCGGCCCCTTCTATAATGCGGAGGAGGCAAAGCGGCTGGAGGCGGAGAAGGGCTATGTGATGCGGGAGGACGCGGGCCGGGGATGGCGGCGTGTGGTGGCCTCACCGCGGCCGAGACGGATCGTGGAGATCGGCGCGGTGCGGCTTTTGTGGGACCACGCCATCGTCATCACCTGCGGTGGCGGCGGCGTACCGGTTGTGGAAAATCCGGACGGCACGCTGGAGGGCGTGGCTGCCGTCATCGACAAGGACTTTGCCGCCGAGCTTCTGGCCGAGGAGGTGGAGGCGGACGTGCTGCTGATTCTGACCGAGGTGGAAAAGGTGGCCATCCGTTTTGGAAAGCCCAACCAGCAGGACCTTGGGCAGCTGACGCTGGAGGAGGCTGCCCGGTATGTGCAGGAGGGGCAGTTCGGCGTGGGCAGCATGCTGCCCAAGGTGGAGGCGGCCATGCAGTTCGTCCGCTCCAACCCCGGCAAGCGGGCCATCATCACCAGCCTGGACAAGGCCCTGGATGCCCTGGACGGCAAGACCGGCACCGTGGTGACCTTCGCGTAAGGCCGGAGAGTGCAAAAAAACGCCGCCGTGGAAAACCACGGCGGCGTTTTCAGGCAGGATCAGATTTTGATCAGTTCATATTTCCGGCTGCCAAGGCCCAGCTTTTCCGCGTGCTCCAGGCAGACCTCCCAGTCGGTGTCCGGATGGGCGGCGCGGAAGTGGTCGGCGCAGCTGCCGTCACAGCCGGCGTCAAAGAGCGCAGAGCCGGGGGCGGCGGGCTGGGCCATCACCGCGTCGGCGCAGGCCTGGTCCAATGCCACGGGATCAAAGGAGGCGAACATGCCCACGTCGGACACGATGGGCACGTCGTTTTCGGCGTGGCAGTCGCAGTTGGGGGACACGTCCACCACCAGCGATACGTGGAAGCAGGGGCGGCCGTCCACCACGGCCTTGGTGTACTCGGCGATTTTCTTGTTCAAAATGGCGGGCGCCTCGTCATAGAGGCACTGGATGGCGTCCTTGGGGCACACAGCCAGGCACCGGCCGCAGCCTACGCATTTATCCGTGTCGATGGCGGCCTTGCCGTTTGTGATCTGGGGGGCGTCATGGGCGCAGATGCGCTTGCAGGCGCCGCAGCCCACGCACTTTTTTTCCTTGACGAAGGGCTTGCCGGAGTTGTGCTGCTCCATCTTGCCGGCCCGGGAGCCGCAGCCCATGCCGATGTTTTTCAGGCACCCGCCCATGCCTGCCTGCTCATGGCCCTTGAAGTGGGTCAGGGAGATGAAAACGTCCGCGTCCATCACCGCCCGGCCGATCTTGGCGGACTTGACGTACTCGCCGCCCTCCACGGGCACCTCCACCTCGTCCGTGCCCTTGAGGCCGTCGGCAATGAGGATGTGGCAGCCGGTGGAATAGGGAGTGAAGCCGTTGACATAGGCGGATTCAATGTGGTCCAGGGCATTTTTCCGGCCGCCCACATAGAGCGTGTTGCAGTCGGTGAGGAAGGGCTTGCCGCCCTGGCTCTTCACCAGATCGGCCACCGCCCGGGCCCAGTTGGGCCGCAGATAGGCAAGGTTGCCCGGCTCGCCGAAATGCATCTTGATGGCCACATACTTATCCTCCATGTCGATGTCGCCGAAGCCGGCGGTCATCATCAGCCGGGCCAGCTTCTGGGGCAGGTTTTCCCGCCAGCTGGGGCAGCGGAAGTCCGCAAAATACACCTTGGAAGTCTCGCTCATAACCGTTCTCCTTTTCCGTCCCTTTGTACTCCCGGTGCGCCGGGTGCGGGGGATCCCCGCCGGCGTCACTCATCCAGATCCACGCTGATGTGGTCTGTCCCGTGCTGGTCGAATTCCGACAAATACGCGTCGATCCGATCCATCAGTTCACTGTAATTTTCCCGGGTGAGAGGCTCTCCATCCATATCCCGCAGGGCCAGCTCCTCGGCCAGGATCTCGTAGAACACCACGTCCTCGTAGTTTTCGATGGCCTCGTGGATGCCGCCGTCGGCAAAGGCTCTGGAGGGGATCAGCTCGCCCCGGTAAAGCTCCACCAGCTTGCTCATCTTGTGCTGGAGACAGTGGGAAAACACCAGGCTCTCCACCTGGTCGTACTCCTGGATCCGATCGTCCTCCCGGGTGGAATTGATCACCCAGTTTCCTATGTATACCAAGTCCAGCAGATAGCGGAACTGCTGCTCCGTCAGCTCGATCTTCATTGGACAAACACCTCCCGCATGGTCCATAGATTCCATATGGTATGATTATAGCAAAGCCGCAGGTAAAATTCCATACAAAAAACAGGGCAAAAAGACTAAAATCTGTCTTGCGGCCAACAGCAGCCCATAGTATAATATATAACTTGGATGTAAGCCGGGTTCCTGGCGGCCCGGAGGGACAGAAGGAGTTTAAAGAGCGTATGGATATGCGACCCATCGGCGTGTTCGATTCCGGCCTGGGAGGGCTGACGGCAGTACGCGCCCTCTGGCAGATCCTGCCGGAGGAACACCTCATCTACTTCGGCGACACCGCCCGGGTGCCCTACGGCGGCCGGTCCCGGGAGACTTTGCTCAAATATGCCCGGCAGGACGTGCGGTTTCTCCGGTCCTTTGACCTCAAGGCCATTTTGGTGGCCTGCGGCACCGTGACCACCACGGCACTGCCCACGCTGCAACAGGAGAACGACCTGCCCATCGTGGGCGTGGTGGAGCCCGCCTGCCGCCGGGCCGCGGCGGTGACGAAAAACAAGCACGTGGGCATGATCGCCACGCCCGCCTCCGTCCGCTCCGGGGCCTACGGCCGGACGCTGCACGATCTGGACCCGGAGATCCGGGTGATCGAAAAGGCCTGCCCGCTGCTGGTGCCGCTGGTGGAAAACGGACGGGTACGCCCGGGAGACGTGGTCATCGAGACGGTGGCCCGGGAGTATCTGGAGCCTCTGCGTCAAAGCGGCATCGACACGCTGATCCTGGGCTGTACCCACTACCCGCTTTTGACGGATGTGATCGCCGGGATCATGGGGCCGGAGGTGGAGCTGGTGTCCGCTGGGGAAGAGGGCGCCTTCGAGCTCAAGCGCATGCTCAAATCCCGCGGCCTGCGGGCGGACGAAAACCAACGGGGCGAGTCGGAGTTTTTCGTCAGCGACCGGGCGGAGGATTTTGAGAACCTGGCGTCCCTCTTTTTGCAGGAGGATCTTCATCACGGGGCACGGAGGATTGACATTGAGGAATACTGAGCAGGAAAAGCTGCCGGTGCTGCTGCGCATCCGGGGCGAACAGTATTTTGACGGCATCGACCCGGATCAAACGGAGCTGATGACCGAGGGAACGCTGGAGCTGACGGAGCAGGGCCTGCGCCTTTCCTATGATGAGACGGCCCTCACCGGCATGGAGGGGACCACCACCACGTTCGCCGTGGAGGGCGGCCGGGTGACGCTGACCCGGTCGGGGTCGGTAAACTCCCAGATGATCTTTGAGGAGGGGCGGCAGCACACCTCCCTTTATGAGACCCCCTACGGGGAACTGACCGTGGATATCCAGACCAGCTGCCTGCGCCACAACCTGACGGAGCGGGGCGGCATCATGGAAATCAAGTACTCCATCGCCGTGGAGCATACGGTCACGGGACGCAACTGCTTCAAGATCCGGGTCAAACGGAAGTAGGCACTGCCGTCCGCAACGCGCGCAGCGCGTCCAAGCCGTTTGGTACAGGCCAAACGCTTGCCGCAGGCAGGCTCTGCCTGCCGAGGATGTTTTATGCAAGGGCTCCCGCGGGGCCTGCCCCGTGGGAACGCCATACGGTCACGGGACGCAACTGCTTCAAGATCCGGGTCAAACGGAAGTAACCAATAAACCAACGAAAGAGGATAGAGATATGATCAACATGATCCAAAACGCGAAAGACCAGGCGGCGGCGCTGGCCATGTCCGCCTACGAAGCGGCGGTGGCCGACGGCACGCTGCCCCGGGCGGAGGTCAAGACCGCGCCGGTGGAGATCCCCAAGGACACGGCCAACGGCGACTTTACCACCACCTTTGCCCTGGCGGCCTCCAAGGCACTGCGCCAGTCCCCCCGCAACATCGCCCAGGCTCTGCTGGATCATATGAATCTGGAGGGCACCTACTTCACCTCCGCGGAGATCGCCGGCCCCGGCTTTTTGAACTTCCGCCTCCATGACAGCTGGTATGCCGGCGTCATGGGCGCGGTGGAGTCCGAGGGCGACGCCTACGGCACCACCGACACCCACAAGGGCCAGAAGATCATGGTGGAGTTCGTCTCCGCCAACCCCACCGGCCCCATGCACATGGGCAACGCCC
>CABQCB010000119.1 GCA_902462475.1 uncultured Oscillibacter sp.
GGGAGGCGCCTGATGCGCCTCCCCCGCTTCTTTTTGTTCCGCTCAGCGTTTGATGCGGATGGCGTTCACCGGGCAGCCGTTGGCCGCGTCAAAGGCCCGGCGCTCCTGGGCGCCCTCCGGCTGGGCCTTCACCACGGACACGCCGCTCTCCACCGCGAAAACGCCCGGCACCGCCGCCGCGCACATGCCGCAGCCGATGCACCGCTTTGCGTCCACCGTTACCGTCATCGATCACACCGCCTTTCTCAGCCGCCCAGCAGAAAGTCCAGAACGTCCATCGTGCGGTCTCCGGCGGCGCGATAGAGCTCCGTATAGCCGCACTGGGCGCACGAGACCGTGATAAAGCGCTTGTTCTGGACGTCGAAGAGCTTGGCGAAGTTGCCGCCGGTGGCCTGAAACTGGTCGTGTTCATAGTGCCGGCAGCCGCACTTGGGACAAACATACTGCATCTGCTCCATGGGACGCGCCTCCTTTTTCTGTGGTCCCATTGTAATATGCGGCGGCGCCTTTGACAAGGGCGGCGGAACTTTTTGGGCCCGGCGTCGTCTTATAAGGGGAAAAAGTTGTCCCTTGGAAGGATTTGTTTTCCCTTTCCCGTTTACTTTGCCGGCAGGATGTGCTATCCTGTTAGATATTATGTATACCGAACCCGGAAACTGCTTGGAGGCTTACCATGAAAAAATTCCTTCGCCGCACCATATCTTTGTGTCTTGCGTCGGCCCTGGCCTGCTCTTTGGGCGTGGGCGCCGCCGCGTCCGAGGCGCTGGGAGAGGATCTGCTGTTTCAGGACACGCTGCTCAACGAGCAGACCCAGCTTTCCACCAACGTGTTCTGGAGCACCAGCTACTCCGATCTGAGAACGGAGAACCTCATCACCTACACGCCCAATGAGTCCGTCACGCCCGTGGTGACCTACGGCAGCGTGCTCACCGCCTGCAATACCATTTCCTCCGCCGCCAAGACCCTGGAGAGCCAGGGCTACCGGGTGGTGGCCGGTATGAACGGCGACTTCTATAACTTCAGCACGGGCCTGCCCATCGGCCTTGTGATGACGGAGGGCCAGATCCGCAGCAGCGACGGCGGCTATTACGCCATCGGCTTCCGTGCCGACGGCACCGCTGTGCTGGGCAAGCCCTCCATCAAGGTCTCCGCCGACCTGGGCTACGCCGTGGTGGACGATTCCGGCTATTCCACGGAGGTGGTGCGCCAGCTGGCCGGCGTCAACAAGGCCCGGGTGTCCACCGGCGGCATCTACCTCTATACTTACGACTTCAACGCCAAGCACACCACCGGCACCACCGAGGCCGGCGTGGATGTGCTGTGCACCATCCAGGAGGGCACCCTGGGATTCAATGAGCCTCTGGTGGTGACGGTGGACGAGGTGCGGGAGACCTCCGCCGCCACGCCCATCGGAGAAAACCAGGTGGTCCTCTCCGCCAATGCCCAGTCCAACAGCTATTATGTGGACGCCCTGCGCAAGATCCCCGTGGGCTCCACCATCACCTTCACCGCCACTGCCTCCAGCGAGGAGTGGAACGACGTGGAGTACGCTTTGGGCGCCCTGTACTCCCTGGTGGAAAACGGCGCCGTGGTCTCCGGCCTGCCCACCGGCATGGATCCCCGCACCGCCGTGGGCCAGAAGGCGGACGGCACGCTGGTGTTCTACACCATCGACGGCCGCAAGTCTGGCCACTCCATCGGCGCGTCCATGACCCAGGTGGCCCAGCGGCTCATTGAGCTGGGCTGCGTGACAGCGCTGTGCCTGGACGGCGGCGGCTCCACCACCATGACCGTCACGACGCCGGATTCCACCACTGCCCAGACGGTCAACACCCCCTCCGGCGGCAGTGAGCGCTCCGTCAGCAACCAGTTGTTCCTGGTGGCCACCAGCGAGCCCACCGACGAGCTGAGCCACTTCTATGTCCAGGCGGACAACCAGTATGTACTGGCAGGCAGCAAGGTCCATATCTCCGCCTCCGCTGTGGATACCAACTTCATCCCCATGGACTCCGACTTTGACCTGACGGCCGACGAGGGCGAGCTGGACGGCGACGTGCTGACCACGCCCAATTACGGCTGCGACATCACCGTCACCGCCGAGCGCCGGGGCAAGAGCGGCTCCACCACGGTCTATGCCATCGAGACGCCTGACTCCATCAGCGTGCAAAACGGCGGCAGCGCCGTCACGTCCATCAGCGTGGCGCCCGGCTCCTCCGCCACCCTCACCGCCTCCGCCGTGTACCAGCACCTGCCGCTCAAGGCAGACCCCGAGGCGTTCACCTGGTCCGTCAGCGGTGACATCGGCACCATCAGCTCTACCGGCGTCTTTACGGCTACCACGCCCGGCAGCGGCACCATTACCGTCTCCGCCGGCGGCAAGAGTGCCACCGTGCAGGTGACCGTTTCCAAGATCGCCCTGTCCACCCTGGAGGACTTCGAGGCCTCCGACCTCTACACCAAGTTCACGGATATGGGCAGCGGCATGTCCATGACCCAGGCTACCGACGGCGACCATGTGCGCATGGGCCGCGGCTCCGGCCGGATCGACTACGCCCTCCAGAGCGACGGCACCGCCACTCTGGGCGCTTACAAGACCTTCTCCAGCGCCTACTCCACGCTGAACTTCTGGGTGTACGGCGACGGCTCCGGCAATACCCTCAGCGTGCTCACCTCCGACGGCGGCGAGGAGATCGAGACCCAGGCGGCCGTGCTGGACTTCACCGGCTGGCGCCAGATCTCCGTCCAGCTGCCCACCGGCACTGTGACGCTGACGGGCCTCAAGCTCACCGGCGTGCCCCAGTACGGCACCGACGAGATGGGCTGGGAGACCGTCACCTATCCCAACAGCACCGGCGCCATTTACGTGGACCAGATGGTGGCCTCCTACAACGGCATCGTGGACGCTACGGTGCCCGCCGTCACCGCCTCGCTGGACTCTGACAGCGGGAAGGTCAGCGGCACCATCCTGGATGAGACCGACGGCGTGCTGCCCAAGTCCTCCGTGTCCGTTTCCTACAACGGCACGGCCGTGGACTTTGACTACAACGCCTCCACCGGCAAGTTCTCCTTCACCCTGCCCAACTTCGGCGAGAGCCACGAGGCCATGCGGGTGACCGTCACGGCCCGGGACGCCTCCGGCAACATCGGCCGGGCCTCCGTGGATGTGGAGGCCCAGGGCGTGGGCCACAAGTTCACCGACATCGACGGCTACTGGGGCGCCACCTACGCCGACTTCCTCTATAACGCCGGCATCACCACCGGCTACGACGACGGCACCTTCCGGCCCAACCAGAACATCTCCCGGGCGCAGTTTTCCGTGATGCTCTACCGGTACCTGGGCCTGGACGCGGAGGACTATTCCGGCACGTCGCTGCCCTTTGCGGACCTTGCGTCCATCCCCGCCTACGCCCTGCCTGCCGTGCAGGCACTGTACAGCGAGGGCATCGTCAACGGCACCACCGGCGCCGACGGACAGCTCTACTTCAACCCCAGCGCCAGCCTGACCCGGGCCCAGGCGGCCACCATGATCGGCCGGACCCAGGAAAAGGGCTACGCCACCGTGGAGCTGACCTTCACGGACGCCGCCTCCATCCCCGGCTACGCCGCCTACTATATCCAGACCATGGCGGCCCAGGGCGTCATCGGCGGCTACTCCGACGGCTCCTTCCGCCCCAGCGCCAACATCACCCGGGGCCAGATGGCCAAGATCCTCTATAACCTCATGTGAGCATTCCAAAGGGAAAGCCGGCGCCCATGCGCCGGCTTCCTTTTTTTGCAAACCAGGCGTTGCAATTTGTCCGGGGATATGGTATGATACCTAACAATCATTGGCCGCTTGGCCAGGGAAGGAATCGTGAAATTTCGTGGACGAACCTCCGTTGCCCGCCCATACATACCCGGTATTCAAAGGACAGTCTGACTCCGCCAAGGGGTGAGACTGCCCTTTTTCGCGCTTCCGCCGGATTTTAAAATTTTTGAGGAGTTGATGATTTCCCCTATGGACAGTTCCAGTATTGCCCAAATAATCGCCATCGTGCTGCTGATCGCCATGTCAGCCTATTTCTCCGCCACGGAGACCGCCTTTTCCAGCCTCAACAAGATCCGCCTCAAGAGCAAGGCGGAAGCGGGAGACAGCCGCGCCGCGCTGACGCTGCGCATGGCCGAGGACTATGACCGGCTGCTCTCCACCATCCTCATCGGCAACAACATCGTCAACATCACCGCCACCACTGTGGGCACCGTGCTCTTTACGGACCTGGTGGGCCAGGGCTACGGTCCCACCGTGTCCACCGTGGTGCTGACGGTGGCCGTGCTGATCTTCGGCGAGATCTCCCCCAAGTCCATCGCCAAGGAGAGCCCGGAGGCCTTCGCCATGGCCTCCGCCCCGCTGCTGCGGGTGCTGCTGGCGATACTGACGCCGCTGAACTTCCTCTTCTCCCAGTGGAAGCGTGTGCTGGGCCGCATCATCCGCACCTCCGACGATCAGGGCATCACCGAAGAAGAGCTCATCACCATGGTGTCCGAGGCGGAGAACGAGGGCGGCCTGGATGAGCACGAGAGCGAGCTGATCCGCTCGGCCATCGAGTTCGGCGACCTGGAGGTGGGCGATATCCTCACCCCCCGGGTGGAGATCGCCGCCGTGGCCCGGGATGCCACCATGGACGAGGTGGGCGCCGTGTTTGCCGAGAGCGGCTACTCCCGCCTGCCCGTGTATCAAAACAGCCTGGACGACATCATGGGCGTGGTCCACGAAAAGGACTTCTACGCCGCCCGCTACCGGGGCCAGACCAGCCTGGAAGGCTGCATCGCCCCCATCCACTACACCACGCCCAACACCCGGGTGGACCACCTGCTGCGCACGCTCCAGCTGGAAAAATCCCACATGGCCGTGGTGGTGGACGAGTACGGCGGCACGGAGGGCATCGTCACCATGGAGGACATCGTGGAGGAGCTGGTGGGCGAGATTTGGGATGAACACGACGAGGTGATCGAGCAGATCCGCAAGCAGAGCGACGGCAGCTATCTCATTGCCTGCGCCGCGGACCTGAGCGACCTTTACGATCTTTTCTCCATCCGGGGCGAGTGCGACGCCAGTACCGTCTCCGGCTGGGTCATCGAGCAGCTGGGCCGCCTGCCCAAGACCGGCGACCAGTTCCAGTCCGACGGACTGGACGTGACGGTCACCCGGGCGGACCGGCGCCGGGCGCTGGAGATCCGGGTGCGGGTCCTGGACGACGCCGCTTCCGGTCAGAACACCAAAAATACCGGGAATTGAGGAGAGCATGCATATCTATACCACGGGACAGTGGGTCCTTCTGTTTTTCTTTTACTGCTTTTGCGGCTGGGTCTGGGAGAGCTGCTACGTTTCTTTGTGCCAGCGCCGCTGGGTGAACCGGGGCTTTCTCCATGGGCCGCTGCTGCCCATCTATGGCTCCGGCGCCATTTTGATCTTGTTCGTCACGCTGCCGGCGGCAGACCACCTGTGGCTGGTGTATGTGCTGGGGCTGGTGGCCGCCACGGCGCTGGAGTATGTCACCGGCGCTGTCATGGAGCGGCTGTTCGGCGTGCGCTACTGGGACTATTCTCACCATTGGTGCAATCTCAACGGCTATATCTGCCTGAGTAGCTCCCTTGCCTGGGGCTTCTTCTCCGTGCTGCTGGTGCGCTTTATCCACCCGCCGGTGGGGCGGCTGCTGGCTGACGTGCCCTCCTTTTTGGTGGACCCGGCGGCCCTGGTGCTGACCATCGCGTTCACGGTGGACGTGGTACGTTCTACCCAGGAGGCTTTGGACCTGCGGGAGATGCTCACCCGTCTTGCCGAGGAGAACGAGGATATCCGCCGCCTGGCCCGCCGGGCGGAGGTGGCCGCCGCCTTTGCCGGGGATGACCTGCGCCGCTTCCGGGAGCGGACGGAGGTGGAAAAGCTGCTGCTGCAAAACCGCATCGAGTCGGAGCTGGCCGAGCAGCGTGAGGCTCATCAGGCCCGGAAGATCCGCCGCCGGGAGGCCGCCCAGGAGCGTATCCGCCGCCGGACGGAGGCCAAGCTCCAGGTCCTGGCCAACATCGCCCAGACGCTGGAGATGGCCCGCAGCAACCTGGAGAACGTGGCCGACGCGGCAGATTCTTCTCTGGACAGCCGCCGGGCAGAGCTGGACGATTGCATCGCCC
>CABQCB010000120.1 GCA_902462475.1 uncultured Oscillibacter sp.
CGCTCATCACCCACACCTTCCCCCTGCGGGACATTCAGGCGGCCTACGACTTGTTTGCCCAAAAACGGGACGGCGTCATCAAGGTGGCGGTGAAGCCGTGAAGGAGATGCGGGGAGTGTTGCATAAACTATACACCCACCGCGCATCCTGAGCATGGTCCGTGGAAAAAAGACGCCCGGCAGCGAATTAAAACTTGCCTGAAACCACGCAGAAACGGCGCAAATTTGTTAAGATTCCGTAAAGACTTGACGAATGCTGCAAAATTGTATATAATTTCACCTTGTTGGATCGGCGGTTCTGTGCGCCGTATGCGGACACAGAAAATCCAACAAAAAAATTAAAAGAGGGGAATTCGTATCGTGGAAGAGAAAAAATTCCAACCCTACGTCCCGGCAGACAAGGTCATGCCTGAGTTCACGGTGGTATCCGTGATCCTGGGCGCCATTTTGGCCGTTGTCTTCGGCGGGGCGAACGCGTACCTGGGCCTGCGTGTCGGCATGACCGTTTCGGCCTCCATTCCTGCGGCGGTGATTTCCATGGGAATCATCCGCAAAGTACTCAAGCGTGACTCCATTCTGGAAAACAACATGGTCCAGACCATCGGCTCCGCCGGTGAGTCCGTGGCCGCCGGTGCCATCTTCACCCTGCCGGCTCTGTTCATGTGGGCCAAGGAGGGCCTTTGCGACGTGCCTTCCCTGGTGGAGATCGGCCTGATCGCCCTGTGCGGCGGTGTGCTGGGCGTGCTCATGATGATCCCCCTGCGCAGCGCGCTGATCGTCAAGGAGCACGGCGTGCTGGCCTATCCCGAGGGCCAGGCCTGCGCCGAGGTGCTCATTGCCGGTGAAGAGGGCGGCGCCAAGGCGTCCACCGTGTTCTCCGGCCTGGGCATCGCTGCCGTCTACAAGTTCATTGCCGACGGCCTGAAGGTGTTCCCCAGCGAGATCACCTATGACATCCCCGCCTACAAGGGCTCCGGCATCGGCATCGACGTGCTGCCCGCTCTGGCCGGCGTGGGCTACATCTGCGGCGCCAAGGTGTCCTCCTATCTGTTCGCGGGCGGCCTTCTGGGCTGGTTTGTCATCATGCCCTTGATGGTGCTCTTCGGCAGCGACCTCATTTTGTTCCCTGTCACCGACATGACCATCGGCCAGCTGGTGGCGGAGGAGGGCGTTTCCAGCCTGTGGGGCAACTATCTGCGCTACATCGGCGCCGGCGCCGTAGCCTGCGGCGGCGTGCTGAGCCTTGTCAAGTCCCTGCCCCTCATCATCCGCACTTTCAAGGATGCCATGGGCGACTATGCCAAGGGCCGCGGTGAGGCCAGCACCCTGCGTACGGAGCAGGATCTTCCCATGAAGGCGGTCCTGCTGGGCGTTCTGGTGGTGGCCGTGGTGCTGTGGCTGGTGCCCGCCATCCCCCTGAATCTGTTCACTGCGCTGATCGTCATCATCTTCGGCTTCTTCTTTGCCACGGTGTCCTCCCGCATGGTGGGTCTGATCGGTTCTTCCAACAACCCGGTCTCCGGCATGGCCATTGCCACGCTGCTGATCTCCACCCTGCTGCTCAAGGCCACCGGTACCGACGGCATTGAGGGCATGACTGCCGCCATCGTGATCGGCGGTGTCATCTGCGTCATCGCCGCCATCGCCGGCGATACCTCTCAGGACCTGAAGACCGGCTTCCTGGTGGGTGCTACCCCCAAGAAGCAGCAGATCGGTGAGATCGTGGGCGTGGCCGTGTCCGCCGTGGCCATCGGCGCGATTTTGTACCTGCTGAGCATGGCTTGGGGCGGTTACGGCTCTGATGCCCTGCCCGCTCCCCAGGCGACGCTGATGAAGATGATCGTCGAGGGCGTTATGGGCGGCAACCTGCCCTGGAACCTGGTGCTGGTGGGCGTGTTCATCGCACTGGTCGTGGAAGTGCTGGGCATCCCTGTGCTGCCCTTTGCCATCGGCCTGTATCTGCCCATCTACCTGTCCGTTCCCATGATGCTGGGCGGCGCCCTGCGCTGGTTCCTGGAAAAGCGCAAGTACGATTCCGAGAAGGAGAAGGACAACGTGGTCCAGTCCGGCGTGCTCTATTCCTCCGGCCTGATCGCCGGCGAGGGCATCGTGGGCATTCTGCTGGCTGTGCTGGCCATTATCCCTGCCGGTATGGATGTTGAGGGCAATGCCCTGTATGTCAGCGACAAGATCGACATCAGCGGCATCTTCAGCATCGGCCAGATCGGCGGACTGGTGGTCTTCGCTCTGCTGCTGCTGACCATCTATCGGTTTGCCACCAAGGACCAGAAGAAGGCCTGATAAAAACATTGCTTTCCCGTTGGCCGGGCTGTATACTTTGGTATGCAGCCCGGCTTGGGCTATCAGCAAGAAGGAGAAGCGACATGTCCAAAAAACGAGCGGAGAACTATCTGGACTTTGTGCCGGTGCCCAACCCCCGCAACACCTGGAGCGAAGAAGGCGGCATTGTGACCATCCACATGGTCCACCGGGGGATCTATGACCGCCTGGCCCAGAAGCTGTTCCACACCCCGCCGGTGAGCCATATCCAGCTGGATGAGTACGGCAGCTTCCTCTGGCTGCGGATCGACGGAGAGAAGTCCGTCGGCGTGCTGGCCCAGGCGCTGCGGGAGGAGTACGGCGAGGCGGCGGAGCCGCTGTATGACCGGCTGGTGCACTATATGCAGATCCTGCACAACAACCACTTCGTCCTCTTCCGCGGAAAGGACAAGGTGAAGCCGTGAGTATGGGGCAGATCATTCTGGGCATCGTACTCTTTGCACTGGTGACGGCGGTGCTGTATGTATGGGGCCTGAAAAAGAGCATGACCCAGCAGGAGGACCTGGACCGGGCCCTGCTGCGCAAGAGCGCGGAGCGGGTAAACCGCTATTTGAAAGCGCATGATACCATCGACCGGGCGGAAATGGCCCGGCTGGTGGAGGGCGTCCGGGCGGGGCTGTTCTGGTCCCGGTCCCGGGCCGGCGTCCGGGATGGAAAAAAGTTCGTTCCGGAACTGATCGAGTATATGACGGAGCGGCAGCTGCTGGAGGAGGTCTCCCGCGGCCGCTATCGCCGTAAGCCGTAAATGCGGCATTTTGAAAGGAGCATCCGAACATGAGCGTATTGGAACAGCTGGAACCGAAGAGCGTCATGAGCTTTTTTGAGCAGATGTGCGCCATCCCCCACGGTTCCCGGAACACGAAGGCCATCAGCGACTGGTGCGTGGCATTTGCCAAGGAGCGGGGCCTGGAATATCACCAGGACGAGGCCAACAACGTGATCATTATCAAAGAGGCCACGCCCGGCTATGAGTCTGCCGAGCCGGTCATCCTGCAGGGCCACCTGGACATGGTGTGCGAGAAGGCGGCCGGCTGCGAGAAGGACATGGACCGTGAGGGACTGGACCTGGCGGTGGACGGGGATTACGTCTATGCCAAGGGCACGACCCTGGGCAGCGACGACGGCATCGCTGTGGCCATGGCCATGGCCGTGCTGGACGCGGACGATCTGCCTCATCCCCGGGTGGAGGCAGTGTTCACCACCGACGAGGAGATCGGCCTGCTGGGCGCGGCGGTGCTGGATGTGGCGCCGCTGAAGGGCCGCAAGATGCTGAATCTGGACTCTGAGGTGGAGGGTATCTTCACAGTCAGCTGTGCCGGCGGCAATACCAGCACCTGCGCTCTGCCTGTCTCCCGTGCGCCCTTTGACGGCACTGCTCTGACCATCCGGGTGGAGGGCCTCACCGGCGGTCACTCCGGCGCGGAGATCCACAAGGGCCGGGCCAACGCCAATATGACCCTTGGCCGTGTGCTGCAGGCGGCGGCCAAGTGCAGCGCTCTGCGCATCCAGAGCGTGGACGGCGGACTGAAGGACAACGCCATCCCCGTGGCCTCCAAGGCCTGCGTGGTGGCGGCGGACGCGGCGGCTGTGAAGGCGGCTGCTGCGGAGATGGAGACGGCGCTGAAAAACGAGTTCCGCGTGACAGATCCCCATCTGACCGTGGTGGTGGAGGACGGCTGCACCGATGTGGTGCCCATGGACGCATCCTCCACGGAGAAGGTCATCTGCATGCTCACGTGCCTGCCCAACGGCGTGCAGGCCATGAGTGCTGAGATCGAGGGCCTGGTGCAGACCTCTTTGAATATGGGTATCCTCGCCACGGCGGAGCTGGAGGTCCGTGCGGGCTTCTGCGTGCGCAGCAGCGTGGATTCCCAGAAGGAGATGCTCAAGGCCCGTCTGGAGACGCTCATGGGCATTCTGGGCGGCAGCGTGACTTTTGCCGGCGACTATACCGGCTGGCAGTATCAGGAGAACTCTCCCCTGCGGGATCTGATGGTGGAGGTCTACCGGGAGCAGTACGGCTGCGAGCCCAAGGTGGAGGCCATCCACGCGGGCCTGGAGTGCGGCCTGTTCGCCGGCAAGATGCCCGGGCTGGACTGTGTGTCCATCGGCCCCGATCTGCTGGAGATCCACACGCCCCGGGAGAAGATGAGCATCAGCTCTGTGCAGCGGCTGTGGCGCTTTGTCACCGAGGTGCTCAAGCGCTCCAAGTAAGATGGAAACAAAAAGACGTGCGTCCCGCGGGGACGCACGTCTTTTTTATAGCTCTGTGTATTTCTCCGCCCGGCCCCGGGCTTTTTCCACCGGGTACTTGGCCTCGTTCTTCGTGACCTTTTCGTTCATGATCTCATCCAGGTCCATGCCGCATACGTCCGCCATCAAAATGCAGTAGCTGAGAACGTCTGCCAGCTCCTCCCGGATCTTGTCCCGCTTTTCCTCGCAGCGAAGGTCGGTACCGCTCCACTGGAATACCTCCAGCAGCTCCGCGGCCTCCAGAGAAAGGGAGATGGCCAGGTCCTTGGGAGTATGGAACTGGAGCCAGTCCCGGTCGTCCCGGAACCGCAGCACCCGGGCAATGGTCTCGTCCTTGAGCATGGGAACCTCCTTATGCGCGCACGGCCCAGCGCAGCTTTGTGGAGCGGGCGCGGGGGTTTTGGAAACACTCCTGGGCGGAGGGACGGATCACATCCTCCGAAATTTCGGAAAAGACTCCCTCGCGGGCATACTGCCGGAAGGCTTTTTTCACCAGACGGTCCTCTCCGGAGTGGAAGGTGAGGATGGCGGCCCGACCGCCGGGCTTCATGACGCCGGGGAGCTTATCGAGAAAGCTGTACAGCACCTCAAACTCGCTGTTGACGTCGATGCGCAGGGCCTGGAACGTCCGCTGGCAGGATTTTTTCACGGCCTCGGTCCGTTCTGCCGGCGGCAGGAACGCCAGGGCGCCCTCGATGACGGCGGCCAGCTGCCGGGTGGTGTCGATGGAAATGCCCTTGCGGAACGTCTGCGTGATAGCCTTGGCAATGCGCTGGGCATAGGGCTCGTCCGCGTTTTCCACCAGCATGGCCTCCAGCTCCTCCGTATCCAGCTCTCTCAGGCGCTGGGCGGCGGTGATGCCGGCAGTGGGGTCCAGGCGCAGGTCCAGAGGGCCGTCCTGCTTGAAGGTGAAGCCCCGCTCTGGGTTGTCGATCTGCATGGAGGATACGCCCAGGTCTGCCAAGACGAAATCAAAGAGCACGCCGGGGGCCACCTGATCCACCTGAGCGAAGTTCATGCGGCGGATGGTCAGGATCTCCTCGCCGTATCCCAGAGCAGCCAGACGGGCCTTGGTCTTTTCCGATTCGATGGGGTCCACATCTGTGGCATAGAGGTGTCCGCTGCCCTGGAGCTGCTCCAGCATTTTGCGGGTGTGGCCGCCGTAGCCCAATGTGGCGTCATAGCCGGTCTGGCCGGGCTGGATCTGCAATACCTCCAGGATCTCCTTTACCATAATAGGGACGTGCATGCCCGCCGGCGTCTTACCGCTGCGCAGGATCTTCTCAACCTGGTCCTGGTATTTTTCCGGATTGAGCTCCTTGTATTTGTCCTGAAAGCGCCGGGGATGGGTGCCGGAATAGCGGACACGGCGCTTGTGGGGCTGTTCCATGGTATCAACTCCTTTAAAAGTCGCTTTTATCATAGCATATGAAGAGGCAAAAATGAAGCGCAGAGGAGAAAAGAAGAAAAAAACGAAAAAATAGGAAAAAAGGTGTTGACAAAAGGTGGTAGGCATGGTATTCTAACCAAGCTGTCGCCGC
>CABQCB010000121.1 GCA_902462475.1 uncultured Oscillibacter sp.
TGTGCATGCCCGGCGATAACGTCGAGATGAGCGTTGAGCTGATCACCCCCATCGCTATCGAGAAGGGTCTGCGTTTCGCTATCCGTGAGGGCGGCCGTACCGTTGGTTCCGGCGCTGTCACCGAGGTCGAGGAAGTCTGATTTCTTCTGCCCAAGAGGACTGCTGCTTTGCAGCAGTCCTCTTTTTTTGCCGCTGCGGTGTTACTGCGCGGACAGGAGCGCCTCCTGGAAGCCGCCGGCACCCGGACAGAATACGTCGCCGCCGACGATCTGCCCGTCACAGACATACAGGTTTGCCTGGACGCCCTCCGGGCGGTCCGGATAGTTGGTCAGCGTGTAGGTGTAGCGGGCAAGCTGGCGGCCGCAGTATGGGCGCAGGTCAAAGCCTTGGGAGAGCTGAAGCTCGTTGTAGGATGCATAGGGCTCTTCCAGCTTCTCCGGCAGCAGGAACTGGAACGTCTCCACCGGCTCCTCTACTACTTCCCAGCCGCAAGTGCGCAGATATTCCACCCGCTGGGCGTTCGTCTCTCCCGGCAGGGCGGCCGGAGCTTCAGACTCTCCCAGCAGCGCCGGCAGGCAAAGGACGGCGGCCAGCACGCAGACCAGCAGAACACCTCCCGCAACCAGCTTTTTTTTGGACAACCGGGTACTCCAAATGAACATATCGATCCCCTCCTGCAATTTCCTATTCATTTTTTGGGACGAATATGATAGGATGGACCACAGAATCCAAGGGAGGGGAGAATGAAGATGGCGCTGGAACGGCTGGACAAGATCATCGCCTCCACCGGACGGTGGTCGCGGCGGGAGGTAAAAAATCTGATCCGGCAGGGACGGGTATTGGTAAACGGAGTGCCGCCCCGCTCGGCAGAGGAGAAGGCGGACCCGGAGGCAGCAACGATCGCGGTCAACGGCGAGACGATCACCTACCGCCGCTATACGTGGGTCATGCTCAATAAGCCCGCAGGATATCTTTCGGCCACGGAGGACGGGCGGGGCAAGACCGTGCTGGACCTGCTGCCGCCGGAGCTGCAAAAGCAAAAGCTCTTCCCGGTGGGACGGCTGGACAAGGACACGGAGGGGCTGCTGCTTTTAACCAACCAGGGAGACCTTGCCCACGATCTGCTCTCTCCCCGCCATCACGTGGATAAGGTGTACTACACCCGCGTATCCGGGTGCCTGACGGAGGAGGACTGTGCCGCCTTTGCCGCGGGCATGACGCTGGACGACGGGCTGGTGTGCCTGCCGGCAGGGCTGGAGATCCTCTCCGCCGGAGCGGAGAGCGAGGCGCGGGTCACGCTGCGGGAGGGAAAATTCCATCAGATCAAGCGTATGCTGGCCCAGCGGGGCAAACCGGTGGTGTATCTGGAGCGCATTGCAATGGGCAATCTGCCCTTGGATCCGGCGCTGGAGAGAGGAAAATTTCGGTTTTTAACGGAGAAAGAAGTGGAACTTTTACAAAAAGCTTAAGAAAGCGGAAGGTAAATTCAAATCTTCACCAAAAAGCAAGTGATTTTTTTGTCGAAAAGAGAAAAAACATCTTGCGTTTTGACGAAAATGCCGATATAATGTAGACATTGACAAAATGCACAAAGACTCCCGTGTGATTTTAGGTGAGGAGGGCAACCATGTCTGGAAGAATTTTTCAAAATGTGGTTTTGCAGTTGAAGGAGAATACAGACCGTACCGTAGGCGTGATCGATGCGGAGGGAATCGTCATTGCATGCAGTGAGCTTTCCATGATCGGTCAGCGATGGGCGGAGAACGTACCGGTGGTCAACGCGGCCGGCGGCTCCATGGTCACCTCCGATGGAAAAACCTTCAAGGCTCTCAACGGGTGGAGCAATCAGTTTGATTATGCCGCGTTTGCCTTTGGGGACAACGAGATCAGCAAGACGGTCTGCGCCATGGCTACGGTGGCCCTCAACGCCGCCAAGGCCTATTATGAGGAAAAGCATGACCGGGGGTCTTTCGTCAAGGATATCATCTCCGACAACATCATGCTGGGCGACATCTATATGCGGGCCAAGGAGCTGCGGGTCACCGCCGATGTGCCCCGGGGCGTGTTTGTGGTGCGCTCGCTGAAAAAGGGCGAGTCCGTGCCCACGGATGTGATCCAGTCTTTGTTCCCCGACCGGCAGAACGACTTCGTTCTCAGCGTGGGTGAGGGAGATGTGGTGCTGATCCGGCAGATGCCCGAGGGCGCCGGCATCAAGGAGCTCAACAAGATCGCCGCCTCCGTGGAGGAGACGCTGCGGGTGGGCGGTGAGCCCGCCGTGGTGGTGGGCATCGGCACTGTGGCCACCCATCTGCGGGATCTGGCCAAGAGCTACAAGGAGGCCCAGATCGCCATTGAAGTGGGCAAGGTCTTTGACACGGAGAAATATGTCATCAACTATGAGAACCTGGGTATCGGCCGTCTGATCTACCAGCTGCCCACCACGCTGTGTGAGATGTTCCTCCAGGAGGTCTTCAAGAAGAATCCTATTGACGCCCTGGATAAGGAGACCCTCTTTACCATCCACAAGTTCTTTGAGAACAACCTGAACGTCTCCGAGACCGCCCGGAAGCTCTTCGTCCACCGCAATACTCTGGTCTATCGTCTGGAAAAGATCAAGAAGCTCACCGGCCTGGATCTGCGGGAGTTTGACGATGCCATCACCTTCAAGGTGGCTTTGATGGTCAAGAAATACCTGACTTCCCGGGGGATCGATTCCTGATTTTCCCATACATACCGCTTACCTGCCCCGACCGGCTTCCCGGCCGGGGCTTTTTCAGGCGCGGAAAGCCTTGGACTGCATTTCCCTGCGGGTGCCCGGGCGCTGCGCGGCCTGAGAAAAAATGCAGAAATATACGGCACATGCCTTGCATTGCCGTGTAAATCTGTATATAATGTGATTTCGTAAAGAATTATGTCGACCGGTGCGGAAAGGGGAACCTTTCCGGCGAAACGGCCGTCTGAACGGATAATCAGACCTGTGAGGTGCCAAATGATTCGACTCAAAGACGTGGAAATGGAATACGACAACGGCACAAAGGCCATCCGCGGGATCAGCCTGACCATCGAGGATGGAGAGTTTGTGTTTTTGGTGGGCCCCTCCGGCTCCGGCAAGTCCACCATCATCAAACTGCTGACCGGCGAGGTGGAGCCCTGCGCCGGGCGGATCATGATCAACGGCTTTTCCATCAGCAACATTGCGGACCGGCAGATCCCCCTCATGCGGCGGACGCTGGGCGTGATCTTCCAGGATTTCCGCCTGATCGAGAAAAAGACGGTCTATGACAATCTGGCGTTTGTCATGCGGGCGGTGGGTGCGCCTCCCAAGGAGATCCGCAAGCGCATCCCCTATGTTTTGCAGCTGGTGGGCCTGGAGAACAAGGCCAACAGCTATCCCACAGAGCTCTCCGGCGGCGAGCAGCAGCGTGTGGCTATTGCCCGGGCGCTGGTGAATAATCCGGACACCATCATCGCCGACGAGCCTACGGGCAATCTGGACCCGGAGCGCTCTTTGGAGCTGATGGGCCTTTTGGTGAAGATCAACCAGCTGGGCACCACGGTGGTGGTGGTGACCCACGAAAAAGATCTGGTGGACCGGTTTGGAAAGCGTGTCATCACCATTGACTCCGGCCATGTGATCAACGACAGCGTAGGCGGTTATGTGGGAGGGCACATCCATGGCTAAGCACGATTTCCGGTATTTTTTCCATGAGGGTCTGAGCAATATGTTCAGCCATGGCTTCATGTCCTTTGCCGCCATCGGCATCACGGTGGCCTGCCTTTTGATCATGGGTACCTTCACGCTGGTGGCTGTGAACGCCAATGCCCTGCTGCGGACGCTGGAGCAGGAAAACGAGATCCTGGCCTATGTGGATGACAGCTACACCGAAACGGAGGCAAGAGCCCTGCAGCGGACGCTGGAGGCCATCCCCAACGTGGCGTCGGCCACCTTCATCTCCAAGGAGGAGGCCATGGAGAGCTTTACGGCCCAGTACCCGGACGAGGCGCTGTTCCAGGACCTGGACCCGGAGATCCTCCGGGACCGGTTCGCCATCAAGGTGGTGGATCTGGAACAGCAGTCCGCTACGGTGGAGCAGGTCAAGGCGGTGGAGGGCATTGCCAAGGTAAACGCCTATGAGGAGATCGCCGGCGGCTTCATCACGGTGCGCAACGTGGCCACGGTGGTGTGCGTGGCCCTGATCGCCATTTTGTTTGTGGTGTCGGTGTTCATCATTTCCAACACCATCAAGCTCACCACCTTCGACCGGCGGGAGGAGATCGCCATCATGCGGATGGTGGGCGCCACCAACGGCTTTATTCGCTGGCCTTTTGTGTACGAGGGCTTTTTGTTCGGCCTGATCGGCGCCGCCGTGGCGTTTTTGCTCCAGTGGGGCCTGTACAGCGCCGTGGCCAAGGGCGTGGCCAACAACGATACCCTTCAGCTGATCCAGATCATTCCGTTTACGGAGATGTGGCTGCCGGTGGCAGGGACTTTTGCCGCGGCGGGCGTGGTGATCGGCGTGGGCGGCAGCTTGTCTGCCATTCGGAAATTCCTGCAGGTGTGAGGTGACGGCCATGCGGCAAAGAGAAAAGAAAAGGAGCGTTTTTGCACGTGCGGGCCGCTGTGTCACCGCGTTGGTGCTGGCGGCAGTGTTCCTGGCGTCGTCAGCGGAGCCGGGCATGGCGGTCACCTGGGCGGATGTGAACGACCTCAAATCCGAGGCCAGCAGCCTGGACGCTGAGAAAAAGGAGCTGCAGGAAAAGCTGGACGCGCTGGCCGACGACAAGAGCGAGGCCATCAACCGCAAGATCCTGCTGGACCAGCAGATCACAAACACCACCGCCCAGATCCAGAATGTGGAGGCGCAGATCAACCAGTACGCTGCCCTCATCACCCAGACCCAGGCAGAGCTGGAGGAGGCCCAGGAGAAAGAAGAGGCCCAGTATGAGCTGTTTTGCCAGCGGGTGCGGGCCATGGAGGAGCGGGGCACCATTTCCTACTGGTCTGTGCTGTTCAAGGCCGACAGCTTTACCGATCTTTTGAGCCGCCTGGACATCATCAATGAGATCATGGACTCCGATCAGGCGGTGATCGACGAGCTGGAGGCACTCCAGGCGGAGATCGAGACGAAGATGTCTGAGCTGGAGACCAGCAAGGCGGAGGAGGAAAATGCCAAGGCGGAGCTGGTGTCCAAGAAAAACGAGCTGGACAGCCAGCGCAAAGAGGCCAACGCGGTGATCCAGGAGCTCAGCAGCAACGAAAGCGAGACGGAGGCCGCTCTCAGCGATCTGCAGGCGGAGCAGGATGCCCTGTGGGCGGAGGCCCAGCGCCTCAGCGACCAGCTGGTGGCCCAGCAGGCGGCCAATGGCCAGTCCACGGAATCCAATCCCGGCGGCTACATCTGGCCGGTGGACAGCCGTTACATCACCTCCACTGTGGGCGGACGGGCGTCCCCCGGCGGCATCGGCTCCACCAACCACAAGGGAACGGATATCGGCCGGGTGGGCTATACCAGCTCGGTCTACGCCTCCAAGGCTGGTACGGTCATCGTTTCCCAGTATTCCAGTTCCTATGGCAATTACGTGGTCATCTCCCACGGCAGCGGAAACACCACGCTGTATGCCCATATGTCCAGCCGCAAGGTGTCGGTGGGGGACTACGTCAATCAGGGCGATGTGATCGGCATCACCGGTTCCACCGGCAACTCCACCGGACCGCACCTGCACTTTGAGGTGACGGAAAACGGCGTGCGGGTCAATCCCCTCAACGACGGCGCAGAGCCCCGCATGGGATATCTGACCGGCTATACCCTCTCCGGAAGCGCATAAAACCAACCCCTCCCCCGTACCATGAAGGGGGAGGGGTTTTCTATGTTCGGAATGATCCTTTGGAAGGAGCCGGGGCAGGGGGCTGCGGTGACCATGGTGGAAAAGCATGTGCTGCATGCCCGCTTTTACTGCGCCCAGATCGCCCGGGGACCGCGGACGCCGGAGCTGGTGCTGCGGCGCAGAGTGGCCAAGGCGGTCCGGAAGCTGAAGAGCGCCGGGGCGGTGCGGGTGGTGCTGCCGGAGGGCTTTGCCTGGGAAGAGCTGCTGCGCCGGGGCGGTGTCC
>CABQCB010000122.1 GCA_902462475.1 uncultured Oscillibacter sp.
CAGCCGCTCCAGCCGCAGGGCGTTGTCCTCCCCGTTTTCCTGCTCCCACGCGGCCAGATCCGCCAAAAGAAGTTTGCTGCGCGGTTTAGAGTGTGTAGCGTTCATGCTTGTGATAACTCCTGTCATAATAGTGTGCCGTCAGCTCCGTCAGCGCGCGCATCTCCCGCAGCAGCGGGTCCAGCTGGGCGATGCGGCTTTGCAGACGGCGGGCGGCCTCCCGGTCCGATTCCGCTTTGACCATGGCCCGCAGCAGGGAGATCCGCGCCCGCAGCAGGGCCTCACTGCGGGCGTACTCCGCGGACAGCTCCAGCAGGGTCATAAAAAGACCTCCCCGCCGTGGGTGCGGCGGAAGGGGGCCAGCTCCGAGCGGGCAAAGTCCAAAAGACAGTCCGGGCAGACGCAGCTTCCGTTATAATACCAGTATTCCCATCCTGCGGGAATTTCCCGCCCGCACAGTGTGCAGTAGAGCGGGTGCCGCCAGCGGCGGCGCATGCTTTTTGACAACATAGCTCCCTCCTTCAAAAACACACAAAAAAATCTGAAAAATCCTGTTGACAAAACAGAACTCTTCTGGTAAGATAAATCCTGCTGTTGGAACTGCTGGTGTAGCTCAGCTGGTAGAGCAGCTGATTTGTAATCAGCAGGTCGGGGGTTCGAATCCGTCCACCAGCTCCAAATTTCATATGGGGGAATTCCAGAGCGGTCAAATGGGGCAGACTGTAAATCTGTTGCCTTCGGCTTCGGTGGTTCGAATCCACCTTCCCCCACCACATCAGAGCAAGCGCTGTGCGCTTGCTCTGATTTTTTTGTTTATATCGGCAGATCTGCCTGGTATCGTATTCTTGTAAAGAGAACCGAAAACAACAAGAATCTTGTGCACGGATATAAAATAGCACAAACGTTCGATTATGTCAACTCTAAAAACAAGATTCTTGTGAAAAATATTGACAAGCTACAAAAAATTAGATAGGATAACAACAAGATTGCAATTGAGAAAGGGTGCTCGTCATGACCTTTGGAATGCGTGTCCGGGCCCGCAGGGAGGAACTGGGCCTTTCCCGCAGCGACCTGGCCAAGCAGCTGGGCGTCACAGCTTCCTCCATCAGCAACTATGAAAGCGACATCAGCTTTCCCAAGGCAGAGGTGCTGCTGCGGATGTTTGACTGCCTGATGACGGACCCCAATTCCCTGTTTCAGGACAGCTTCCGGGGCGGCAACCGGGTGCTGACGCAGGGAGAGCGGGTGCTGCTGGCCCAGTATCGGAGCCTGCCCCCGGGGGGACGGGAGGCGGTGCGCTCCGTGGTGGGCGCCCTGTGTGACTATCAGGATGAGGTGGAGCGGAGCCAGCCGCAGCGGGAGCGCCGCCTGATCCCCCTGTACCGCTGCCCGGCGGCCGCGGGCTATGCGGCCCCGGTGTTTGGCGAGGATTTCGACTATATCCCGGTGGAGGACGAGGTGCCCCAGGCGGCGGAGTTTGCCGTGCGCATCCAGGGAGACTCCATGGCCCCGTACATCGCCGACGGCGAGCTGGTTTACGTGAACCGGGACCCCCTGCGGGAGGGCGACGTGGGCATCTTCTGCGTGGACGGGGACATTTTGTGCAAGCAGTATTATAAGGATCCCCTGGGCACGGTGTACCTCTTTTCCCTCAACCGGGCCCGGGCGGACGCGGACGTGGTGATGACCGCGGGCAGCGGCCGGACCCTGGCCTGCTTTGGCCGGGTGATCTTCCACGCACCGCCTTTGCCGGGAAAGGAATAAAAAGACCGCGCTGCCATTTGGCAGCGCGGTCTTTTGCGTTTTGGAGGATCGGGACGATCCGGGCGGGAAAACTCAGAGGGTGAAGCCGCCGTCGGCGGTGAGGACCTGCCCGGTGATGAACGAGGCTCGGGGCGAGGCCAGGAAAGCCACCGCCTGGGCCACGTCCTCCGTCGTTCCCAGACGCCCAAGCGGCGTCTCTTCCGCCAGGGCGCGGCAGGTCTCCTCCCCCAGCGTGTGGAGCATATCGGTTTCAATGCAGCCGGGGGCCACGGCGTTGACCCGGATGCCCGAGGGGGCCAGCTCCGCCGCCAGAGACCGGGTCAGGCCGATGAGGGCGGCCTTGGTGCAGGCGTAGGCCACCTCGCAGGAGGCCCCCCGCAGTCCCCAGATGGAGGAGAGATTGACGATGCACCCGGACTTTTCGGAGAGCATGTGGGGCAGCACCGCCAAAATGGCGTTGCGGGCGCCGGTGACGTTGACGGCGAAGTATCGCTCCCACGCCGCGTCGCTCAGATCCTGAAACTGCTCCTGGGAGGAGATGCCCGCGTTGTTGACCAGCAGCGTCACCGGTCCCAGGGTCTGCTCCACCGAACGCACCATGGCCTCCACCTGGCCCCGGACGGACACATCTGCCGCTGCGGTCATGGCGGCAAACCCCTGACGTTGCAGGCGGGCTGCCAGTTCCTCCGCCGCCTGGCGGTTTTGACGGTAGTTGATGCACACGCCGTATCCCTCCCGGGCCAGCTGGGCGGCAATGGCGCTGCCGATGCCCCGGGAGGCGCCGGTGACCAGAGCAACTTGTCTCATGGAGTACCTCCTTGGATGGTTTTGAGAGCAGTATAGCAAAAAAAATAAAAAAGTGCAAGAAAGGTGTTGACAAAAGCCGCGGACTTGTGTATCATATACACGTTCCGCTTCGGACGATTAGCTCAGCTGGCTAGAGCACCTGCTTGACGTGCAGGGGGTCACAGGTTCGAGTCCTGTATCGTCCACCAAAAAGCCTGAAACCGTAAGGTTTCAGGCTTTTTTGCTTTTTCGCCGCAAATCCAAAATACCTGCGCGCCAAGTGCCGCCCCCCCAATCAAACAGGACCCGCCTCATCAGGAGGCGGGTCTTTTTTGGCTGCGCTTTTTGCAGCCGGAGGCGCCGCCCGCAGCATCCAACGAGCCGCGGATACGGGAGAGAGAATTTGCCCGAACTCTCACTTGATATGTTTCAAAAATGTGGACTATATAAGGTGTGAAACAAATTGGGTGCTTAAAATGGAGAAAACGACAGGAATGGCCAGGAGAAAAGTCCGGTGATACAATGATCAGAATCTATGGCGCGGAAAAGGACGGCGCCTCAAAAGGCACCACCTGCCCACCGCCACCAAGAAAAGCGCCATGAAAAGGAGGAGATCGCGCCCATGGGTAAGCATGTGAACGTGGTAGAAATCGGGCCCCGGGACGGGTTTCAGAGCATCAGCTGCATGATGATCCCCACGGAGGTGAAGCTGGAGATCATCGAGGCCATCCTGGCCGCCGGGGTCAAAACCTTGCAGTGCACCAGCTTTGTCAGCCCCAAGGCCATCCCGCAGATGCAGGATGCCGCCAAAATTGCGGCCTATATGTTGGAAAAGCACCCGGATATTGAGACATTTGCCTTGGTGCCCAACTTCCAGGGGGCAAAGCTGGCAGCGGAGTCGGGACTGAAAAAGGTGGCACCCGTAATTTCCCTCAGCGCCAGCCACAATCAAAACAACGTGCGCCGGACCCATCAGGAGTCCTTTGATGAGCTTAAGCGCATTATGGACACCTTCCCGGAGCTGGAGCTGGATCTGGATGTGGCCACCGCCTTTGGCTGCCCCTTTGAAGGGCGCATGACCACTTCCGCCCTGGTGGATTTTGTCGGAAAGCTCCACGATATGGGCATCCGCCAATTCAATATCTGCGATACCATCGGCGTGGCCTATCCTGCACAGGTGCGGGAGGCGTTCGGCGCTCTTCTGACGGCCTTCCCGGACGCCAGGTTCTCCGCCCACATCCACGACACCCGCAATATGGGCATCCTCAACAGCCTGGAGGCTGTCCGCTGCGGGATCGACACCATCCAGACCACGCTGGGCGGCCTGGGCGGCTGCCCCTTCGCCCCCGGCGCCACCGGCAACACCGCCACAGAGGACTTTGTCTACGTGCTGGAGCTGGAGGGCTATGATACCGGCATCGATCAGAAGAAGCTGGTGGAGGCCGCCCGTCTGGAGGCGGAAAAGATCCCGGGCAATTACAGCGGCCACCATATGCACATCACGGTAGAGCAGAAGGGCTTTTGATCCCGGGGCAGGGAAAGGAGCGCGGCATGAAGATCGATCGCTTTGACCACCTGGTGGTGACCACCCGGGATCTGGAACGCTGCCTCCACTTTTATGTGGACATTTTGGGCATGGAGCTGGATGCGCGCAACGGCCGCTATGCGGTGAAGTTCGGCAGGAACAAGATCAATACCCACCGCAAGAAGGCGGAGTTTCTGCCTGCCGCGGCCAACGTGACCTACGGGAGCCAGGACCTGTGCCTGATCGCCGAGGGCAGCATCCAACAGATCCGCGCGGAAATCGAGGCCAAGGGGTATCCCATTGAGCTGGGCGTGGTGGACAGGACCGGCGCCTGCGGCCCCATAGACAGTCTGTACCTGCGGGACCCGGACGGGAACCTGGTGGAGATCGCAGTGTATAAAACCAAAGAATAAAGCGGTGCCTGCGCCGCTGCCGGAACATCAAGTCGTGAAAGGAGAAACAGGATATGAAGATCGTTGTTTTGGACGGCTACACGGAAAACCCCGGCGATTTGAGCTGGGAGGGCCTGGCGCAGCTGGGAGAGCTGACGGTCTATGACCGCACCAGCCTCACCGACGAGGCGGAGATCATCGCCAGGATCGGGGACGCGGAGATGGTGTTCACCAACAAGACCCCCATTTCGGCCGGAACCATGGACGCCTGCCCCAACCTGAAGTTTATCAGCATGCTGGCCACGGGCTACAACGTGGTGGACGTGGACCACGCCCGGGAAAAGGGCATTCCCGTGTGCAACGTGCCGGTGTATGGTACCCGGTCTGTCAGCCAGTTTGCCATCGCGCTGCTGCTGGAGATCTGCCACCACATCGGCCACCACGATGAGACGGTGCACCAGGGCCGCTGGGAAAACTGCGCCGACTGGTGCTACTGGGATTATCCCCTCATCGAGCTGGCGGGAAAGACCTACGGCCTGCTGGGCTGCGGAAACATCGGCTACCACACCGCCGAGATCGCCAAGGCTCTGGGCATGCATGTCATCGCCTACGACGGGCGGCAGACGGAGCAGGCCCTGGCGCTGGGCGTGGAGTATGTGTCGCTGGATGAGCTGTTTGCCCGCTCCGATGTGCTGGGACTGCAGATGCCGCTGTTCCCCTTCAATACCGGCATCATCAACCGGGAGAACATTGCCAAAATGAAGGACGGCGTCATCATCATCAACAACAGCCGCGGACAGATGGTGGTGGAGCAGGATCTGGCGGACGCCCTCAACTCCGGAAAGGTGGCGGCGGCCGGACTGGACGTGGTGTCCACGGAGCCCATCCGGGGAGACAACCCGCTGCTGAAAGCAAAGAACTGCATCATCACGCCCCATATGTCCTGGGGCGCCAAGGAGAGCCGCCAGCGGATCATGGAGACTTCCGTGGAAAACGCCAAGGCATTTTTGGCTGGTTCTCCCATCAACGTGGTCAATCCCTGATTCGGCTGCCGGTGCAGATGATCCACGAAATTTATCAGCTCTCGTTCCAGGTCCGAAACCTGGACGCAAGTATCCGTTTTTACAGAGATATTTTGGGCATGCGCGGCCAGCGGATCGACGACCGGGAATTCCTCTTGTCGGCCGGGACTCGGCCGGCGTGCGGCGGACGTTGGCCATGTTGTGCTGCGGGCTGACACTGATGACGTAGGGGACCTCGTCCACACCGCACTCCACTGCGGTTTCCACGCCCCGGGCGTTGGGGACCAGGGCCACGGGCCGGACACCGTTTTTGCGCAGGTCGTCCCTTACGGCCATGAATACCGCTTTGGCGTCTGCCATCTGCGGGATGGCTTTGGGGCTGACAAAGGAAACGGCCTCGATCCGTTTGAATCCCGCCTCAGCCATTTTGCGGATGATGGCTACTTTGCCGTCAAAGGAGACAAGATCGTGTACGTTTTGGATGCCGTCCCGTGGGCCGACCTCTGTGATTTCAACACTTTGAGGGAATACCATGTGTGTGCTCCTCGTATAATAGATTTACGGTTTAACTGGGGTGGGAAACCGCAGGAAACCCA
>CABQCB010000123.1 GCA_902462475.1 uncultured Oscillibacter sp.
GCGCTTTGGATGAGACCGCGGCGGGTACGGCGGCGGAGGCCTGGGGCCTGACGGCCAAGGCCTGGCGCAGCCGCCTGAGTGCCAAGCACATCTTCACCCATGTGGAGTGGCGCATGACGGGCTATGTTCTGGAGGTGGCGGGAGATGGACCGCCGGAGTGGATCTGGGCGGACGCGGCGGCGCTGGGAGAGCGGGCCGTGCCCTCGGCCTTTGCCCGGTACTATGCCCAGGCGCTGGCACTGCTGAAGGAGGCGGAGGAATGCGGCTGCTTGTGATGGCGCTTTGGGGCTGGCTGGGGTCGGGGCTGGTGAAAAAGGTCCGGGAACAGCGCCGCCACCGCAAGCTGGTCCGGCAGCTGAAGGACCTGGGCGTCTACGGGGGGACCGTCCGGGTCAAAAGCGCCCCAAAGCGGGCATCGCCCGGCCGGGAGGCTCCTCAAACGCCGGACGGGCCGGTGCCCTTTGGCTATAAGACCGCCTGGCTTGCCTTGCAGTGTGACGATCCCCGAAAGGCTGCCGGTGCTATGCACTGCCGGCAGCTGACGCCTGCAAGCTGGGAGACGGGACTTGCCCGCTGCGCCCAAAGCGGCGGGGGGCTGTTTTTCTCCCCGGTGCTGGACGGCTTTGTGCTGGTGATCGGCGGGGATCTTTTCTCCCTGGCACACCGGCGAAAGGCACTGGAGGCCCTGGCGGCGCAGTTTCCCCGGGTGCAGTATTTTGCCAGCCACCGGGTGTCCTCTTCCTGCTGCTGGGCACGATATGAGGCGGGCCGGTGCGTGCGGGCGTACTGCTGTGAGGATGGAGCGGTGACCTGGGACGAAGGTGCGCTGACGCCGGAAGAGCAGGCGCTGGGGTTTGATGTCTTTGCCCTGCCGGACGGGGCGGCAGGACGTGCGCCGGGAGAGGAAGACGTGCTGGACATCGCCGCTGCCTGGGGCATCGACCCCCGATTTGAAAGAAAGGATTACCCACCCGCTGCGGGCTGGGTCTGCAACGAATGAAAGGAGCATTTCAATGGGATGGCTGATCGGCCTGCCTCTGGGCATTTTTCGCATGCTGCTGGGCATTTTGATGGTGCTGGTGCGCTTGGCGGTGCCGATCCTGGTGATCGCCGTGGTGATTTTTCTGTGGCGGCGGTCCCGGCGCGGCGGCACCTCGCAGTCCAAGGAGCCGGACTTTGACGGGCCGGTGTACACCGTGGACTACGAGGAAGTGGACGATGACGGGGAGGACGGCCATGGAGCTTGTTAACCTGCTGCTCATCGCCCTTTTGGCACTGCTGCTGCGAAAGCTGGGGTGGTGCCTTTTGTGGCTTTGGCGCTACTATCATAATGAGCCCACGCCGGAGCCCATCTCCTTTCTGCCCCGGCGCACCGGCGAGACGTTTGACCGGCATGTGGACCAGACCGGCCGGGGCAAGGAGGAATGAGCATGGCCTTTTGGAAAAAGAGCGATGACCCCTGGGACTTAGACCCGGACAAGCGCCGCCCTGCCGTTCGGGAGGAAGAGGCGGAGAAGGAAGCGGATGCCGGGAGCCTTCTTCAGGACCTGCGGGCCTGGAATGAAACGCGCAAGGAGAAAAAGGCCCGGCGCCAGACGCCGCCCGCGCCCATCCCCTGCCCCTGGTGCGGCAAGGAGATGGAGGTGGGGTACCTGTGCGGCGGACGGGACGCCGTCCGGCTGGTACGGCAGCGCCCCGGCCTGCTGCAGATCGCGGAGGACGCCCTGTACATCCGGGGAGACGGCGCTTTCTGGTGCGACTACAAGATCGCCTGGACCTGCTCGGACTGCCGCAAGCTGGTGGCGGACCTGCCCGAGCCGGAGGAGACATGGGACAACGAGACCCTGCGCAGCGATGCGCAGGCAAACCAACACGAGGGAGAAAACTGATTCATGGCACAGCTATACTTTAAATATGGAGCCATGGGCTCCAGCAAAACGGCCAACGCCCTGATGGCCCGGTTCAACTATGAGGAGCGGGGACAAAAGGCGCTGCTGGTGAAGCCCCGGCTGGATACCCGGGACGGAGACCACATGGTGGTCTCCCGCATCGGACTGACGTACCCGTGCATCTACTTTGACGAGCTGCAGAGCATGAGCGTCATGGAGCTGCAGCAAAACGCCTGCGTCATTGTGGACGAGGCCCAGTTCCTCACCAAAGAAGAGGTCATGTACCTGGTGAGCCTGGTGGACGATCTGGATATCCCCGTCATGTGCTACGGGCTGCGGGCGGACTTCAAGGGAGACCTGTTCCCCGGCAGCGAGGCGCTGCTGGTCATGGCGGACAAGCTGGAGGAGGTCAAGACCATCTGCTGGTGCGGCAAGAAGGCCACGTTCAACGCCCGGTTCGACCACACGGGCAAGGTGCTCAAGGAGGGCGAGCAGGTGGTGCTGGGGGCCAACGACCAGTACATCGGCCTTTGCCGCAAGCACTGGATGGCCGGAGACCTGGGGCCGGACTTTTGTCCGGACGTGCCATGATCTGCACGCTTTGTCCCCGGGAGTGCCGGGCGGAGCGGACCGAGACCAGGGCCGGCGGCGTGTGCGGCCAGCCCAGCGCGCCGGTGGTGGCCAAGGCCATGCTGCACCAGTGGGAGGAGCCGTGCCTGGTTGGCACACACGGGGCCGGATGCGTGTTTTTCTCCGGGTGCAACCTGCGCTGCTGCTTCTGCCAAAACGGCATTTTGTCCCGGGAGGGCTTCGGAAAGCCCATCACCGTGGAGCGCCTGCGGCAGATTTTTCATGAGCTGATCGACCAGGGTGCCGCCTGTCTGGACCTGGTCACGCCCACCCAGTTCACCCCCGCCATTTTGGAGGCGCTGGGGGACGAGAAATGGCCGGTGCCGGTGGTGTGGAACTGCGGCGGCTACGAAAAGGCGGACACCATCCGGCTTTTGGATGGCAAGGTGCAGGTGTACCTGCCGGACTTCAAGTATGCCCTGCCCGACGCGGCCCGGCGCTACTCCGGCGCGGCGGACTACTTTGACCGCTCCACGGAGGCGATTTTGGAGATGTACCGCCAGACGGGGCCCTATGTGCTGGAGGACGGGCTTTTGAAGCGGGGCGTCCTCATCCGCCACCTGCTGCTGCCCGGCGAGCTGGAAAATACCCGCCGGTGCATCGACTGGGTAGCGGAGCACTTCGCCCCCGGTGAGGTACTCTTCTCCCTCATGAGCCAGTATACGCCCCAGCCCGGCGCGGCGGGGAATCTTGCCCGCCACGTGACGGCGGCGGAGTACCGGGCCGCGGTGCAATATATGGAAAACTGCGGCATCACCGACGGCTATACCCAGGAGCGCACCTCCGCCCGGGAGGAGTATACGCCGGACTTCGACCTTGCCGGCGTGTAAAAGGGGAAAATGGGGGTTGCAAAGCGTTTTTTTCGTATTATAATGAGGGGGCTGCCCGGTGGGGCGGCCCCTTTGATTTTTGTGTGTGAGACGGAGAAAACGACCATGAAGCTGGAAAACAACCTGGGTACCGACCCCATCCGCCCCCTGGTGGTGCGGGTGGCCATTCCCAGCATGCTGGCCCAGTTCGTCAGCGTGCTGTACAGCATCGTTGACCGCATTTACATCAGTAACCTGCCCGCCATCGGCGATGTGGCTCTGGCGGGCGTGGGCATCTGCGGCCCGGTGGTGACCATGATCGGCGCATTTGCCTCGCTGGTGGGCGTGGGCGGCGCGCCGCTGATGAGCATCCGCATGGGCGCGGGCAAGACGGAGGAGGCCCGGCGCATCCTCTCCAACAGCTTTTTGATGCTGTGCATCTGCTCCGTGGTGCTGACGGGCGTGGCCTTTGCCCTGCGGGAGCCCATGCTGCTGGCCTTCGGCGCCAGCTCCGTCACGTTCCCCTATGCCGAGGAGTATTTCACTGTGTATCTCACCGGCACGGTCTTCAACCTGCTGTCTTTGGGCATGAACCAGTTCATCATCTGCCAGGGCTTTGCCAAAAAGGGCATGATCTCCGTCATGCTGGGCGCGGTGGTGAACATCGTGCTGGACCCGGTGTTCATGTTCGTTCTGGACATGGGCGTGATGGGTGCGGCGGTGGCCACGGTGATCTCCCAGCTTTGCAGCTGTGTGTATGTGCTGCGGTTCCTCTTCAGCAAAAAGGTGCCCATTCCCATCAGCTTCGGCGGCTACCGCCCCCGGCTCATGGGCAGGATCCTGCTCACGGGCATGACGCCCTTCCTCATCATCGCCGTGGACAACGTGATGATCATTGCCATGAACGCCGTGCTCCAGCGCTACGGCGGGGCGGAGCTGGGCGACCGGCTCATCACCTGCGCCACCATCGCCCAGAGCTTCATGCTGGTGGTGACCATGCCTCTGGGCGGCATCTCCGCCGGCACCCAGACCATCCTGGCCTTCAACTACGGTGCCCGGAACCGTGAGCGCATCGTCCAGGCGCAAAAGTACATCGTGCTCATGTGCGTGGGGTATGTGACGGTGCTGTTCGTGCTGGCCCGCCTGGCAGGCCCCCTCTTCGTGCGGCTCTTTACGGCGGACGCCGCCCTGGCCGCCGAGGCCTTCGACGCCATCAAGATCTGCACCCTGGCCATCATTCCCCTGGGCGTCCAGTACGCCCTGGTGGACGGCTTTACGGGCATGGGCCTGGTGCAGCTGTCCCTGCCCCTTTCCACCTTCCGCAAGGTGGTGTACTTTGTGGCGCTGTTTGCGCTGCCGGCGGCCTTCGGTGCCCGCAGCGTCTTTTACGCCGAGCCTGTATCTGACATCCTGGGGCCGCTGATGAGCGTGGCGGTCTATCTTCTGACCATCCGAAAGATCTTGTCGTTCCCGCCCCGGGAGGCGGCGGGGAATGGAAAGGAGCCGGTATGAAAGCGGAGAGAAAACCCCTGGGCCTCTATATCCATGTGCCCTTCTGCAAGCATAAGTGCATCTACTGCGACTTTTACTCCCTGGCCGGACAGGAAGCGCGCATGGACGACTATACCGCCGCCGTGTGCGCCCACCTGACGGAGACGGCGCCCTTTGCCGCCGGGCATATGGTGGACACGGTCTATATCGGCGGCGGCACCCCCACCTATCTGGGCCCTGCGCGGCTGGGGAAGATCCTCAAGACCGTCCACAAAAAGTACCGCGTGGCCAAGGACGCGGAGATCACCCTGGAGGCCAATCCCGACTCCGCCGGGGACTGGAAGATATTGCGCGCTCTGCGCCGCGCCGGGGTGAACCGGATCTCTCTTGGCATGCAGTCTGCCTGCGATGAAGAGCTCTCGGCCATCGGCCGGGTGCACACCCAGGCCCAGACGGCCGCGGCGGTGGAGGCCGTGCGCCGGGCGGGCATCAAAAACCTCTCCCTGGACCTCATTTACGGTCTGCCGGACCAGACCCCGGAGCGCTGGCAGGAAAACCTCTCTGCCGCCGTGGCCCTGGAGCCGGAGCACCTGAGCTGCTACGGACTGAAGGTGGAGGAGGGTACGCCCCTTTTCCAGCGGCGGGAGGCGTACAACCTGCCCGGAGACGATGCCCAGGCGGATATGTACCTCTACACGGTGGAGTTTCTGGAGCGCATGGGCTACGCCCAGTACGAGATCTCCAACTTCGCCCGGCCGGGCAAGGAGTCCCGGCACAACCTCAAATACTGGCATCTGGACGAGTACGCCGGCTTCGGCCCCGGGGCCCACTCGGACTTCGGCGGCGTGCGCTACGCCTACGCCCGGGATCTGGACGCCTATATCCGGGGCGTGGCCACCGGCGCGCCCATGCTCTCGGAAAGTGAGCGCATCCCGGCTCTGGACCGGGACACGGAGTATGTGATGCTGGGCCTGCGGCTGCGGGAGGGGCTGGACCCCAGGGAGTTTGAGCGCCGGTTCCGCCGCCGCTTCCAATGCTTTGTCCCCTTCTTGGAGCAGTGCCGGCAAAACGGCTACGCCTGTGAAGAGGAGGGGCGCTGGCACCTGACGCCCAAGGGATTCCTGGTGTCCAACCAGATCATCGGCGGCATGCTGGACGCCCTGGCCCAGGACAAGCGGCGCCGGGCGGAGGCCGCTGCCCGGGGCGATTTCCGGGTGGAGCTTTGAAGCAAGCGGGGGAGGCGCCTGA
>CABQCB010000124.1 GCA_902462475.1 uncultured Oscillibacter sp.
GGACGGCGGCTACCGGGCGCTTCTGGACGGCGGCGGGAACCTGCCCCAGGAGTTCGCGGGAGATCCCTACCGCATCCGCTGTGGGGACTATCTGAAGCTTCGGAAGATCCAACGGGTGGACGCTGTTTTCATTTCTCATATCCATGAAGATCACGTCTGCGGTCTGGCCGCGGTGCTGCGGGATGTGGAGGCGGGGGAGATCTTCGTGCCCTACCCCACGGAGCCGTTCCTGCACGGCCGCAGGCTGGAGGCCGCGGCGGATGCACCCAGAAGCGTGCCCCTTTATACGGCGGCGCTGAATGATTACCAGGACATCCTCAAGACCGCGGCCCGGCGCGGCACGCCCGTCCGTGTGCTCCGGCCCGGAGACCGGCTGGATCTTGCGGAGGATCTGAAGGTGACCGTGCTGGCGCCAAAGCCCCAGGCCATCGGGGACTACATGGCGCTGGTGGCTCAGGCCTACGGGCAGACGGACCCCCAGACGGTGACGCAGCTTTTGACCCGGCTGGATGCCACCTCCAACCATACCAGCTTTCTGCTTCGATTTGACATCGGCCCCACGGCGTTTTTGACAGCGGCGGACAACTGCCCCAGCGGTTGGGATGAGGTCGATTTTTCTTTACTCCAAAATGTAACCGTTCTCAAATTGCCGCATCATGGACAAATCGACAGCATTTCAGAACAATACATGAAGGATATGCCGCTGCGCTATGTGATCACCACCGCGTCGTCAGACCGGCGGTACCACAGTGCCAACCCGGAGGTCTACCAAAGGCTTTTGGCCATGCGGCCGTCCGGCGAGCCGCCCCGGTTCCTGTTTACGGACGAGCGGTCCTATCCCCCCTATTTCCATCAGCCTGAAGGGTTTCAGGCCACCACCCTTGTGATCGATTCCGGTGAGATCCGGCCGGAGTTTATCAAATTAGAAACGGAGAAATTATAAGGAGGAAATCAGATGAAAAGCAAGAAACTCTTATCCCTGCTTCTCGCTCTGGCCATGGTGCTGAGCATTACCGCCTGCGGCAGCAAGCCTGAGACTCCCGCCGAAACCGATGACTCCGGAAACACCGACGTCTCGACAGAGGAACTCAACTGGCCCGAAAAGGAGATCCTGCTCATCCAGCCCTGGAGCCTGGGCGGCGGTCCGGACGTGATCACCCGCCAGATCGCCTCTTACAGCGACAAGATCCTGGGCGTGCCCATGATCGTGGAAAACCATACCGGCGGCTCCGGCACCATCGGCATGAATGATTTCCTGGAGGCCGAGGATGACGGCTACACGCTGTTTTGCTGCAACGGCCCCCTGTTCTCCCTGACGCCCAGCTTCATCAGCGTGGACTACACCATTGACGACATCAGCCCCATCTGCGGCATCCGCATCACGGAGTTCGTCATCCTCAGCAACGCCTCCAGCGGCATCACGGACATCCAGAGCCTGAAGGATTACGCCGCTGCCGGCCATACCATCAAGTACGCCACCACCGGCGGCCCCGGCAACGACAGCTACACCATGATCTCCGCCCTGTTCGCCATGCTGGACATCCCCTGCGAGGCAGTCCCCTATGACGGCGGCCAGGAGGCCATCAACGCGCTGGTGGGCGGCCATGTGGATATCGCCATCGGCTCTCCCCCGACCTATCGCGACTATGTGATCAACGGCCAGCTCAACTGCCTGGGCACCTTCATTCCCGAGGGCCTGGACGTGGAAGGCATCGGCCATATCCCCTCCTTCAAGGAGCAGGGCATCGACGTGGAGTTCACGGGCATGGACTATCTGGCTGTCCGCTCCACGGTGGACCCCCGCATTCAGGAGAAGCTGCGTGACTTCGTGCTCCAGGTCTACGCCGACCCCGAGTTCCAGGAGTTCATGGCCGGTATGGGCATGTCTGCCTGGGAGGCCGACTCCACGGAGATCCTGGATATGATCGACGCGCAGACGGAGGCAATGGCACAGTACATCCCCCTGGTTCAGTAATCACCTGCGGCGCCCCAAGCCGGAGGGCCTGGGGCGCCCACTTTAAAACCGAGGTGAACCGATATGAAACTCAAATATAACCACGAGATCATTTCCGGAATCTTTTTTGCCATTGTCAGCTCGTTTCTGTGGCTCTCCATCCCCTCACAGGTCAAGACCATGGAAAAAACGGCCGTGAACGCCCAGACACTGCCCCGGATCGCCATCGGCGGCATGTTTATCTTCGCCATCTGCCTTTTGCTGGAAGGCATCTTCATGAAAGAGAAAAAGGAACTGACCGTCACCAAAGCGTCTTTTCACTCTGCCGCATTCAAAAAGGAAATGCGCTCCGTCCTCTACTGCCTCTTCCTGGTTATCTACTGCTTCCTTGTGGAGCCACTTGGCTTTGTCATTTCCACCGTGATCCTGGTCGTGGCGATCATGGTGTATTACGGTGCCAGAAAATGGTACTATTACGCAATCCCCCTGGCGATGGTGGGCATTGTATACTATGTGTTCCGAGTCGTGCTGCACGTCTCTCTGCCTTGACGGGAAAGGAGGATCATGATGGAACAAGTTTTAGGCGGTCTTCAGATCCTGTTGACCTGGCAGAACTTCCTGGTCATCCCCGTGGGCCTCATCATCGGCATCGTGGTGGGCGCCATTCCGGGGCTGACCTCTGACCTTGGCATTATTCTCTGCATTCCCCTGACCTACGGAATGGACCCCACCATGGCGATTTTGATGCTGCTGGCCATTTACTGCGGCGGCACCTACGGCGGCTCCATTACCGCCATCCTCATCAACACGCCGGGCACTTCCGCCAACGCGGCAACGCTGTTTGACGGCTATCCCATGACGGTGAAGGGGCAGGCATTCAAGGCGCTGCAGATGGCGCTGTACGCCTCCACCATCGGCGGCCTCATCAGCGCGTTTTCCCTGCTGTTCCTGGCGCCGCTCATCGCCAAGATCACGCTGCTGTTCGGACCTGCGGAGTACTTTGCCCTGGCGGTGTTCGGCCTTTCCGTCATTGCAGGCGTCTCCAACGACAGCATCTTCAAGGGCCTCATCGCCGCCTGCCTGGGATTGTTCATGACCACCATCGGCGTGGACGCCATTTCCGGCACGGCCCGGTTCCTCTTCGGCCAGAAGAAGCTGATGGCGGGAATCGACCTGATCATCGCCCTGATCGGCATGTTCGCCATTTCCGAGGTGCTGACCAAGTCCAAATATGACCCCAAGACAGACCATAAGATCTACGACGCCAAATCCCTCACCAAGGACAAGATCACTAAAGAGGAATACCGCCGCTGCCGCAAGCCCATTGGCATCGGCTCCCTCATCGGCGTGATCATCGGCGCAACGCCCGGCACCGGCGGCGGTCTGGCCGCGTTCATCGCCTACAACCAGGTCAAGCAGGCCTCCAAGCACCCGGAGACCTTCGGCAAGGGCGAGATCGAGGGCGTGGCGGTTTCCGAGTCCGCCAATAACGGCGCCTGCGGCGCCACCATGATCCCCATGCTGACGCTGGGCGTGCCCGGTGACGGTGCTACCGCCATCTTGATGGGTGCGTTCATGCTCCACGGCATGGTGCCCGGCCCCTCCCTGTTTGCCGAGCAGGGCGATATCCTGTACGCCATCATGCTGGGCCTCATCGTGGTGAACGTCTTTATGTACATCGTGGGCAACGGCCTGACCCGGTTCTATGCCCATATCACCCGCATCCCCTATGAGATCCTGGCGCCCATCGTGCTGACGTTCTGCATCGCGGGCTCCTACTCCACCAACAACCGCATTTATGATATCTACATTATCCTGATTTTCGGCATCGTGTCCTACTTCCTGCGGCGCATGGGCTTCCAGCTGGTGCCCATCCTGCTGGGCATCGTGCTGGGACCTCTGGCGGAGAAAAACTTCCGGCGCGCCATCGTCATCTCCGAGGGCAGCCTGGATATCTTCTTCACCCGCCCCATCAGCTGCGCGTTTCTCGTGATCGCCATTGCTTCGGTGGTGATCTTCGGCGTGCGCAACTACAAGGATAAGAAGCAGAAAAAGCAAGCTGCCCAGGCGTCTGCCCAGGCCAAGTGACCGGAGTCCACCCTTACTGCTGCCGGTGAAGCGCCCGGGCCCCGCCTGCGGAAAGGCGGATGCAAAATTTAGAAAAAGATCGGGCTTTTACAGAAAGCCCGATCTTTTTTAAGATTTATAGAAAAATGGACCGTTGACCTGGGCCGGCGCAGAGGGAAATCCCTGCAATTTTTGCCGGGAAACGGCGACCTTGATCAAGAGACGTTTCCAAGAGCGGAACCTGCATCCTGACCATGGCTTTCCCGAGCCCGCCGTTTTCCCGCCAGCCATGGATGGACCGAAAGAAGGAACGGTCAATATCCAATGAGCTAAAAACTCTAAAAATATTGGCGTTTTTTTCAAAATGTGGTATTATTTTATAGGACTCTAGGCCAAAAGTACGGCCAGCGGCTGGGCAATGGCGGCAGCGGGAAAACAGCACGACCTGTGGAATACGGCCCGGGGTGCCGGAAAATAACACAGGATGTGTCTGCTGCTGGTGCCTTTGATCTGGATAAAAAGGAAGGGATCGTATGGCAGTAAACATCTTGCATAAAAACATGCAGTGCCGGCATGCAGCGATCTTCCTCTTGGCGTCTGCATGTGTGGTTCTGGGAGTAAGTGCCATTGCCAAAAGTCAGGCACAAAGCGCCGCCGTTCTCGATCCAATGGATGAAATCAGGCTGCAAAGCGACGATGCAGCTGTCTCTGACCATGTGATCCGGGAAGCGCAGCGCCTTGCACAAAAGGAATGGGGCTATGTCCAAAGAGCATTTCCGGAGTGCGGGTATACCCAACATAAATTGGAGTCCATCCGACCTGTGCTGACCTGCCGCCATGTGGAAAACGAGACCATGGAGGTCTATGCGCTGACCTGCTTGTACCGGGGCGGCAATGCAAAAGACTGGGAATCGGCCGGGAATACAGACAGGAGTTATCTGGTTTTCCGCAATGCAGCGGACGGCCGTCTGGAGTGGGTCGGTGATATCCGCTCATCTTACGAACCGGGCACGGAGGAATTTGAAGCGGATCTTCATGATGTGCTGATGTGGGCTGATCCGCAGTATCTATTTGGGCTTCTTGCGGACGAATCCCTTGAAAAAGCGGTGGAAGGGTCGCTGTGTGCATATTTGCGCCACGTGATCCCGGGAGACGGCTTTTATTTTGGGTGGAAGCAGCTTGCCGGGGAGACAAAAGAGGACTCCGGGAAAGTTTACGGAGTCCTGCTGTTTCATACTGCGAGCGGCAGCCCGCTGATTTACTCGGAAGCCTCCGAGCGCTATGTCCCGGCGATTTACAGCACCTGCTTATTGCCGGTTTGCGTATCTTATGAAAAAGACGGGAAAGGCCGATATGTTGTGTCGGCGTACTGGGAGCCTGCGGAGGAAACCTATGAGCAGGACATCCGCACACAGTTTCCCGCGGAGGCCGCGGAGCTGGTCTTGGAGCAGCTGGATCAATACGCCGCGGACCTGCTGGAAGAAAATGAGGTGCCGGAGGACGACGCTGTGCGAAAGTTCTTCCCCGGCGGGCCCGTCTGGCCTGCGTATACATTTGATGCGGCCCTGAACGAGACGCAGCTGTGCGGCCTGGCGGATTACTATCCGGAAGGAGATATCTACGATGCGCCGGTACACGCGGAAGTGATGCGGCGCTTTTGCGATGATCCCGCTGGCCTGCTGAATGGGCTGGGGGCGTGTAATGAGGATGCGCAGAAGAACGTATGCGGCTTTCTTGCGCAGACAGGTATCCAGGTGGAAGATGACGCCGACATGCAGGCGCGTCTGACGGAGCAAGGCAGATACGTGTATGAGATGCTGAAGGCTCTTTATGCATAATGCGGTACGCTGCCCCATGGGAAAACGGAGCAGCCGTAAGGCGATTTCCCCCAAAATATATTTACGCTTGGGCACGAAGAAAAGTATCTGCGCGGGGGACCGAAAGGGTTCGTGCCGTGGGTCCTCTGCTGATATAGAAAAAAGAAAACCGCTGATTTCGTAAGAAATCAGCGGTTTTATGGTTGCGGAGACA
>CABQCB010000125.1 GCA_902462475.1 uncultured Oscillibacter sp.
CGTGATCCGGGCCGTGACGGCGGCGGTGGACATCCCGGTGGTGGCCATCGGCGGCATCAGCCGGGACAACATCCTGGAGCTTTCGGGCTGCGGCCTTGCCGGCGTGGCGGTGGTATCCGCCCTGTTTGCCCAGAAGGACGTGGCCGCGGCGGCCCGGGAGCTATACGGCCTGGCGGAGCAGATCGCGCGGTAAGAAAAACATCATTTTTGTCCCAACTCGGCGAAAGCCCCGCTTTCGCCGAAGAAGGAGGGAATTTTCCGTCCGGCGAAGCTTTCCGCAGCAGTGGGAAGCAGAGCGGTAAGGGAGATTTCCGACGCGCGGTGCATTGGGGGCACCACCTTGCATCGCGGAATAAAACTTCAATGCAGAAAGGAAGCATCGACATGAAAACAGCATTGACGATCGCTGGAAGCGACTCCAGCGGAGGCGCCGGGATCCAGGCGGACATCAAGACCATGACGGCCAACGGCGTATTCGCCATGAGCGCCGTCACGGCCCTCACCGCCCAGAACACAACCGGCGTCACAGACATTCAGGAGGCCACCCCCGCCTTTTTGGCGGCGGAGCTGGACGCCGTGTTCACGGATATTTTCCCCGACGCGGTGAAGATCGGCATGGTCTCCTCAGCGGAGCTGATCCGCGTCATCGCCGAAAAGCTCCGGCACTACGGCGCAAAACACATCGTGGTGGACCCGGTCATGGTGGCCACCTCCGGCGCCCGGCTTTTGCGGGAGGACGCGGTGGACGCTATGAAGGAGTGCCTGCTGCCCCTGGCGGAGGTCCTCACCCCCAACATCCCGGAGGCGGAGATCCTCGCCGGCATGGACATCCGCACGGCGGAGGACATGACCGCCGCCGCCCGGATCATCAGCGAAAAGTACGGCTGCGCTGTTTTGTGCAAGGGCGGCCACCAGCTCAACGACGCCAACGACCTTTTGTGGAAGGACGGCCAGGCCCGGTGGTTTATGGGCCGGCGCATCGATAACCCCAACACCCACGGCACCGGCTGCACCCTCTCCAGCGCCATCGCCTCCAACCTGGCCAAGGGCTATGACCTGGCTTCTTCTGTGGAGCGGGCCAAGGCCTACCTCTCCGGCGCCCTGGCCGCCCAGCTGGACCTGGGCCGCGGCTCCGGCCCCATGGACCACATGTTTGACCTGAAGGGAGCGTTCGTGGAATGATCTCTTCCGTCATCGCCGCGGTATTTGCCGTGGCATATCTGGTGGTGACGGTGTGGCTTTGCCGCGGGCTGAAGCTGGATACCCGGGCGGTGTGCCTGGGGGGCGTGGTGTGCGCCCTGACGCTGGTGCTGGCCACCATCCGCATCCCCCTGCCCACCGGCTCCAACATCACCTGCGGGTCCTGGATCCCGCTGATGCTGCTGGCACTGGTGTACGACTATCGCCTGGCCATGCTGACGGGCTGGGTGTGCGGCATCCTGGCCATGATCTTGATCCCCGGCTGGGAGGCGGTCCACTGGGCCCAGATCTTCGTCCAGCAGCTGGTGTGCTTTTCCTGCCTGGGTTACGCCGGCGTGTTCGGCGCGGACAAGCGGTGGAAGGCCGTGTGCGGCATGGCGGTGGCCGTGGCGCTGCGCTGCGTGGGCCATGTGCTCAGCGGCGTGATCTTCTATTCCCAGAACGCCTGGGACGGCTGGGGCGCCTGGGGCTACAGCCTGGCGTTCAACTCCTCTCGTCTGATCGAGGGCATTTTGAGCATTGTGATCGTGACGGCCCTGCCGCTGGGCATCATGCGGCGGGCCATGGTGAAAAAAGGAGGCGTGGCATGAGCACGGTGGAACGGCTGCTGAAAGCAACGGAGGACATCTGGGCGGGATATCATGAAAAGCCCTTCGTCCGGGGACTGCGGGACGGCACGCTGGACGTGGAAAAATTCCGGCGCTACATCATTCAGGATTACTGGTACCTGATGGACTATACCAAGGTCTTCGCCGTGGGCGTGGCCAAGAGCAAGAGCGTAGAGGTCATGAAGCTCTTCGCCAAGTACATCCAGGCCATCCTGGACGGCGAGGTGAACGTCCACAACGGCTACATGGGCATGTTCGGCATCACCCAGGAGGAGCTGGACCGCACGCCCATCGCCCAGGACAACCGCTCCTACACCTCCTACATGCTCAGCGTGGCCTACAAGGGCGGCGAGGCGGAGGTGCTGACGGCCATCTTCTCCTGCGCGTACAGCTATGAGGTCATTGCCCGCAGGATCGTGGAAGAGCGGCCCGAGGCCCCCGATCACCCCCTGTACGGACGGTGGGTGCGGGGCTACATCACCGACCGCTACACCGGCAACAACGTGATCCTCAAGGACATGCTGGAGCGGCTGACGGCGGATTACACGGAGCCGCAGCTGAAGTACCTGGAGGAGGTCTTTACCGCCTGCTCCCGGTATGAATCCTCCTTCTGGGACATGGCCTGGGAGCAGCGGGACTGAGGACCGCTGCCCGCGGAGCGGGCCTTGTGTGAGAAAGGAACGGATATGAAAAAAACCTCGACGTTTCAAATGAGCCTCATCTGGTTCGGCGCCGGTATTTCCATCGCGGAGATCCTGACCGGCACGTCCTTTGCCGCCCTGGGCCTGGCCCGGGGCACGGCGGCCATTTTGCTGGGCCATGTGATCGGCTGCGCCATGTTTTTCCTGGCGGGCCTCATCGGCGGGCGCACGGGACGCAGCGCCATGGAGACGGTGAAGCTGTCCTTCGGCCGCAAGGGCGGGCTGCTGTTCGCCTTTTTGAACGTGCTGCAGCTGCTGGGCTGGACGGCCATCATGATCTATGACGGCGCCCTGGCGGTGGGCGGCATCTTTGCCGGGGGCCACTGGCTTTGGTGCCTGGTGATCGGCGGGCTCATCGCGGTGTGGATCCTGGTGGGCGTGACCAATCTGGGAGGCATCAACAAGGTGGCCATGGCGGCGCTGCTGGTTTTGACGCTGGTGCTGTGCAAGGTGATCTTCTTCTCCGGCGCGTCCGGCGCGGCGGGGGACGGCTCGCTGAGCTTCGGCGCGGCGGTGGAGCTGGCGGTGGCCATGCCGCTTTCCTGGCTGCCGCTGGTGGCCGACTATACCCGGGAGGCGGAAAAGCCCTTCCAGGCCACGGTGGCCAGCACCCTGACCTATGGCGCCGTGTCCTGCTGGATGTACTTCATCGGCATGGGCGCCGCGCTCTATACCGGTGAGAGCGACATCGCCGTCATCATGGTCAAGGCGGGGCTGGGCCTGGCGGCGCTGGTAATCCTGGTGCTGTCCACCGTCACCACCACGTTCCTGGACGCCTGGTCGGCGGGCATCTCCGCCGAGTCGCTCAGCGCCGGGATCAACGGAAAGTGGACGGCGGTGGCGGTGACCGCGGTGGGCACGGCGGCGGCCATGCTGTTCCCCATGGACGACATCACGGGCTTTTTGTACCTGATCGGCTCCGTGTTCGCCCCCATGGCGGCCGTGCAGATCGCGGACTTCTTCCTGCTGCGGCGGGAGGGCACGTCCCGGGATCTGGACGGGCGGAACCTGGTGATCTGGCTGGTGGGTTTCGTGCTTTACCGGCTATTGATGCATGTGGATATCCCTGTGGGCTATACCCTGGTGGACATGGCGGCCACCGCCCTTTTGTGCGTGGCGGCGGAGCGCGTGTGCCCCAGAAAGGCCGCTGTGTGATGCAGATAAAAAGACCGGAGGACGCGCCGCGTCCTCCGGTCTTTTTTTGTCCCGGGACAGGGAAACAGGAAAAATTTGCGAAAAATATTTAAAACGGCCCCGTTCCTTTCAGCTTTGTTTTAGCTTTGCCGGTTAAGCTGAAACCGGATTTTCACAGAGAACCCATAGAAAGGAACGGCAAGAAATGGATGAAAAACTGCTAGAATCACCCTCCCATACGGATGATCCGGCGCCCAAGCGGCGGCGGTGGAAATGGAGCGGCATCAAGGGAAAGAAAAAGTGGATCGCGCTGGTGCTGGTGGTGGCCGTGGCCGCCGGAGGCTTCGGCTGGAGCCGCCTGCGCGCGCCGGAGGCTGCCGCCACGGAGATCACCTACCAGCAAGAGCAGGTCCAGCGGCGCTCCATCACCAACTCCCTCAGCTCCAGCGGTACGCTGGAACCGGCCAACTCCTACACGGTGAGCACCCTGGTGTCCGCGGAGGTCCTCTCGGATACGTTTGAAGAGGGGGACCTGGTGGAGGAGGGGCAGCTTTTGTACACCCTGGATGCCTCGGACGCCTCCAGCAGCCAGACCCAGGCGCAAAACAGCTATTCCCAGGCCAAGAGCAGCTATGACCAGGCGGTGGCCGCCAAGTACCCTGAGGCGGATATGAGCGGCACCGTCAGCGAGGTGTATGTGCGCAACGGGGACACCGTCTCCGCCGGCACGGAGCTTTTGAAGATCGTGGGCGACAACAATCTCTACATCGATTTCCTCTTTGCCTACGTGGACAGCTCGGATTTCTATGTGGGCCAGACGGCCACCATCTTCATCGACGGCCTGGCCGGCACCCTCACGGGCACGGTGTCCGCCGTGTCCCAGGGGGAGATGGTCTCTGACAACGGCATGATGCTCACCACCGTCCGGGTCAAGGCAACCAACCCCGGCCTGGTCACGTCCAGCTACACGGCCAGCGCCTCCATCGGCAACTACGTCAGCTACGGAGAGTCTCCCATCCAGATCAGTGAGAGCAGCGTCGTCACCGCCGAGGCCTCCGGCAAGGTCAGCGGATTGAACTTCCTGGCCGGCGACTCCATTTCCGCCGGGGACCGGATCTGCACCATCACCGGCGACAGCGTGGACAATCAGATCGAAAACGCCCGCATCAACCTGGAAAACGCCCAGAGCAGCGTCCAGACCGCGGCGGATAAGCTGGAGGACTACCAGATCACCGCGCCCATCTCCGGCACTGTGGTCACCAAGACCGCCAAGGCCGGCGACAAGGTGGAGGGCGGCTCCTCCGGCACGCTGTGCACCATCTATGACCTGAGCTATCTGGAGATGACCATGAACATCGACGAGCTGGACATCGGCTCCGTGGCCGTTGGGCAGACGGTGGAGATCACCGCCGACGCCGTAGAGGGCAAGACCTACACCGGCACGGTGACCCGGGTGTCCGTGGCGGGCACCACCGCCGGCGGCATCACCACCTACCCCGTCACCGTCCGCATCGACGAGACAGACGGCCTGCTGCCGGGCATGAACGTGGACGCCCAGATCGTGCTGGACCAGGCAGAAGACGTGCTGGCCATCCCGTCCGGCGCCGTGAACCGGGGCGACACGGTGCTCATCACCGCCGACTCCCCCAGCGCGGCCAATGCCCTGGACCAGGAGGCCCCCGAGGGCTATGTGTACGTGTCCGTGGAGACGGGCGTCAGTGACGACAGCTACATCGAGATCCTCTCCGGATTGCAGGAGGGCGACACCGTGGCCTACATTCCCACCTCCTCCGGCGGCGCCATGTCCATGATGATGGGCGGCGCCATGGCCATGGGCGGCGGCACCGTGATGGTCAGCGGCGGCCCCGGCGGTGCAGGCGGCGCAGGCGGCGGAGGGCCCAGAGGATGAGCGCACTGATCGAATTCCGGGACGTATGCAAGTTCTACCAGATGGGTGAGAGCACCGTCCGGGCGGCGGACCACATCTCCTTTTCCATTCAGAAGGGGGAGTTTGTGGCCATCGTGGGCCAGTCCGGCTCCGGCAAGTCCACCTGCATGAACATCATCGGCTGCCTGGATGTGCCCACCTCCGGCACCTATCTGCTGGACGGCCAGGACGTGGGAAAGATGGACAAAAATCAGCTGGCGGCCATCCGCAACAAGATGCTGGGCTTCATTTTCCAGCAGTATAACCTGCTTCCCAAGCTGACGCTGCTGGAAAACGTGGAGGTGCCGCTCATGTATGCGGGCATGCCCAAGGCCGAGCGGCGGGAGCGGGCCAAGCTGGCGCTGGAGCTGGTGGGCCTGGGCGACAAGCTGCGCCACAAGCC
>CABQCB010000126.1 GCA_902462475.1 uncultured Oscillibacter sp.
CATTGGCCGCGCTGTTGCCATACAGGCGGTTGCTATTGGCCCCGTTTCGTGCGGAATTCCCAGCACGGTTCAAATTGTTGATGTAGTCCCGAATGACTCGGGAATATTCATCATTTAATCGGAGAGTATCTTCAATGACCGCCACGGTCTCACCTCTTTTTCAAGCTGTCCTGCAGCTGTTTGTTCTCCTCCATGCTCCGCAGGGCAAAGACCCGCACCAGGGCCTTTTCCCGCCGGGGCAGAGCGTCATACTGACCGGGGGCCCACCCGAGGTTGACAAAGCAGTAGTAGGCCACCAGCGTGTCAACGTCCCAGGCGTCCCCGGCGATCAGTTTTTTGCCTCGTCCTCCACAGAACCGCCAAGGCCGGACAGGTCCAGAATCTCCCGGAGAAGATTGCTGAACTCCCCGGAAAACAGCATCTTGCCGGGGACCATCAGCGGGTCCATGACGCCATAGGCGCCGCACAGCTCCGTGGACCGGAAGTCCGGCACCAGCGTGGCCGCCACGATCAAGCGCCGGTTGAAGTCCTGGTCGTCCACCGTCCGCTCCAGGCTGCCGTCCCGCTTCTTCACGGTCCGGGTGGACTGCTTCAGCAGCGCGTCCGCCTCGTCCTGGGTAATGGACCGAATCTTGAACTTGGCCGGGTTGCCGTCCTCATCCAAAAACCGTCTGGAAATGACGATCTCCTTCTCTTCCTGCACCGTCACGGGATGCAGGAACGCAGACAAATTGCTCATGTTTCCTCCTTAGTTCCCCAGCTGTGCCGGGTCGTTGAACGATTGCAGCCGGGCCACCCGGGTGTAAGCGAAGTTGAAGTCGTAGCTCAGCATGGACTCCTCGTCATTGAGAATGCTCAGCGGGACGGTCCCGGTCAGGTGGCATCCGTAATAGGCCATCACCTGAGCGCCCACGGACGTGGTGGGGTCATGGTTGGTGATCTGGATGTCGAACTCCGGCATCACGCCGGTCTGGATATACTCCAGCACCATGTCCGTCCACAGGTTGGTGCCGTAGTAGATATTCCCAGTGCCCGTCAGCTTGGCGCCGTTGGGCTTGTCCTGGATGGTCCGGGTGCCGATGACCCGCATATCGTTGGACTGCATCTCAGCGTTGGTGGTGATGTTCCGCATCCCGGCCACCACATAGTTTTTGCCGTCACGGGTCACGACGATGGAACCCTCCGCGCCGTTCAGGGTGTCCTTTGCCAGTAAATACGCCATGTATCACACCTCCCTCAGTTCACCGAGATGGTGACGTAAATCTTCTCCACGGAATCCACCGGCTGAATCGCCAGATTGACCACGATGGCGTCAATGGCCTCGCCCGCCTCCACGGTCACATCCTCCGCGTCGAAGTTCTGGATGCCGCTGTTTGCCTGGATGTCCAGCAGATAGCCCACAATGGCGCTCTTGAACTGCATCCGGCCCGCCTCGTTGTTGTTCACCACGCCGATGAAACCGTCGGAGAACTGCTCATAGATGTCATTGGCGATGGTGTTCAGCAGTCGCATGACCCGGTTCTTGTGGTAGGGCTCGGTGATGTCCGTGGTATAGGTCACCAGAGAGTTGATGTCCTGCTCCACCTTCACCACGCCGTCGTCCGCGAACAGCACGAACTCCCCCTTCTGCAAAGCCTCCTCATACCCGGAATTGGCCCGCTTCGGCGTCACATCCACCGCGCCGGGGTACGCGGCGTAGGTCAGGGACTCGTTGTACCGGGCCCCTGCCTGGGCGCCAGCGGCCCACCACACCACCTGCTGGGGCGTCAAAGCTGTTCCGTCAGAGAGTACCACGCCGGAGTTCACGTTGGTGATGTACCGGGAGTCCGGGTTGGTCAGGCCCGCCGCCACCAGCTGGGACTGTGCGCCCTCCTCGTCGGCGATCCGCTTGATGAACGCCTGGAAGGCATCCTCCACGGCAGAGTCCGAGCCATCGTAGGCCAGCACGTCGAACTTGTACGGCTCGATGGCCGTCAGGAAGTCCGTATAATCGCTGGAGGCTGGAGCGCCATCCGCGCCGCCGGTGAGGGGCGCGCCCACGCTCGCCGCCAAGGCACCGGTTCCAGAGAATGTCACCCAGTCGTTGGCCGTCAGGTCCTCCACAGTCTTGGCCGTCTGCTGGTCCTCGATCACGCCGCCCACCACTGTGGAGACGGTGAAGGCGTCCGCCGGGTCTGTCAGTTCGGTCACCACGATGGTGATGTCATTGCCCCGGACGCCGGGATATCTGGCCGTCGCTGTCAGCGGAGCGATCTCCGCCGCAGCCTGCTTCTGCCCCGTCGCCCCCAGGCGGTACAGCAGGACCTTGTTGGGCGCCGCCGTCCGGTTGGTGCCCTTGAACATCTCGTTCAGAAACCTGTTTTTGGGGTCGGTGATATCATACCCCGTGTACGGGACCATGTCCGCCCCGGCCGCAATGGTCTGTACGGTCTCCACCGGGCCCCAGGAGAGGGCCGCCGGAATCGCCACCGTGCCCCGGTCGCTGACCGTCAGCCCCAGGTCCCGGTTAGAAGTAAACCGGATGTAGACGCCGGGCCGAATCTTGTTCTGGCTCTGCCAGGTGCCGCCAGCCATACAAATCACGCTCCTTTTTGTTTGAAAAATGCCTTGACCGCCTTTTCGGCCTCGGCTATGGTGTATTCGGATTTGGAAAGGACCACTCCCAGGAAGTCCTTCTGGTATCTTGCAAATCGGGGGTCCCGCAGCAGGACCTCCCGCCTGTATTTCTTAGCCATCTTTCAGCCTTTCGTCGTAGTCCATGGTCTCCATCTTCACGCTGTCCTCCGGAATGGTGACCCACACCCGCAGCTCGAACTTGTAGTGAAGCGCGTCCAGGTCAATCCGCCACTCCCGTTCATAGGTCCGCAGCAGGGCGGTGTCCGTTCCGTCCGAATAAGGGAAGGTCTCCATCCGCAGGTCCAGCTGTTCCGCCGCCTGCTGGTACTGCTGCTGCAAGTCCGGCAGGTTGTAGTCCACCAGATACGTCAGGTCCAGCCCGATCCGCCGCAGATAATACCCGTTGTTCCGCCGGGGCTCGATGTGGGCGTACCGCTGCTGCAAAAACATCATCGGCGGTTTACTGTCCTGCTGGTTCGGGTCCTCGTAGAAGGTCACACCGGGGAAGGACGGGGCCAGATAGTCCGCCAGACTCTTTGCAATTGTGGAAATCGTGAAGTTCATTCCAGCATCCTCCGCAGCCGTTCCGCTTCCGCACGAACTACCCGATGGTATTCCTCATGGGCCGCCTCTGCCATGAACAGCCCCTCCACATACTGGGTCTTCGTGCCCACCACGATGCCGCCTTTTCCGTCCGGGTTGTACTCCAGCATCCCGCTCTCCGGGTTGATGACCAATCCCGGCACGAAATGCCGGTCCATCCGGTGGCCGTCGTTGACGTAGGAGGCATACTGCTTGTCGTTGTTCAGCTCCGTCACATAGGTGCTGCCCCGCTTCACAGGCACCACTCTGGAATCCGTAGCCCAGTGCTGCTTCATCCCACCGGACCGGGTATTGGTGCCGGAGAGATCGTCCAGCGTGGGCGGCGTCAGCTCCGCGGCCTTTTCCACGGCCCGGATGGTGGCTCCCTTCGCAACGGCGGTCAGCTCCCCGGGAAACCGCGCCTCCACATCCCGCAGCTGTGCAATCCGCTCTTCCAGTGTCATGTCACACGCTCCTGCTGTAACAGCCGGATTTCCTGATGGGCCAGCCCCGGGATGATGGCCCCGAACGGCTCATAGTAGAGATTCGGCTCCCCGGCAAAGGCCCGGATGACCGGCCCCGGCTTTCCCAGCCTGCCGCCTCTGGTAATCACCAGCTCGTCCCCGGCCCGCACATCCACAGAGATGTCGCAGGCCAGGTGGTCGGACTCCTTCAGGCTGGCCGCTGTCTCGGTCATGTTAACGGTCCTGTTGTCGCTCTGGTAGATGCGGCAGGGGATGTTCCCGGACACCAGCGCCCGCTCATGCCGGGTCAAATTGCCGTCCAGGACCTCCCGCACCCGGTAAACGCTCATGGTGTCGGTGTACCAATCCTGCCAGTTCATAGGACCATCGTGCCTCCCATCCCGATCAGCTTCGCCCGGTTCGCCAAAATCTGCCCGTAGGTGGTGGAGTTCAGGTCGCCCCAGTCCTCGGTGCCCGCCGTGATGGCGGCGGTGTCGTAAGTGACGGAGGCGTCGCCCAGTGTTGCACTCTTGACCATGCCCACAAGCGCCCCGGAGGCGGCGGCCTGCTGGGGGGTCTCGTTGCTCTCCGCATACCCTCTCAGGGACAGGGTGGCGTAGTGGGCCACGTAAAGCCCCACGGCATACCGCCAACCGTCCAGCCACCGGTCCGGCTGGATGCTCCCATTCGCCATCCGGATGATCTGTTCCAGCATGGGGAGAGAGCCCAGGAAGTATCCCTCTTTGTTGAAAAACTGCGGGTAGTCCGTGCGGAAGTCCTCTACCGTGTAATTTCCAACACTGTGCCCGATGTTGGCCGCAGCGGCCTTCACACCGAAAAATTGAGGTTTGCCCCAGCCGTACATGCCCGCAGTCTCCTTTCTTACTCCTCAGTCGTCTCTTTTCCCCGGCGGGTCTTGACCTTCTTCTCCGCCGCCGTCTGTGTCTCCCTGTCGGAGGTTCCGGAGGGCACGATCTTCCCGTCCCTCACCAGCGCCTTAAAGTAAGGCGTTTCCGCCGCCCAGTCCGGCACGGTCTCCATCATGCCCGCCCGCAGCCGGACAGCCGCGGAGCCATCCGGCGCGGGAAGGATGATGTTCCGTTTGCTCAGCACAAACATACAGCCACCTCAAATTCCGTCCACATACAGGATGGAGGTGGGATAGAAGATTTCCACCTCAGAGAGGTTCGCCATGTAAGCGGTGTCGTAGCAGACGTTTTCCACATTGGGCTGAGACATGATCCGGCTCAGGGGCACCAGCTCGTCCTCCTTCACAAACCGCTCGTGGTTCACGTACACCACCATGCGGTCTGCATCGGCGGAGCCCGCACCCTTACACCAGGCCGTTGCGCCGATAAACAGGTCGCCGCCGTTCTTGGCCGCCACGTTGTTCTTCATCAGGAAGTCGAAGATGGTCTCAGTGGCCAGGTCGGTTACCTTGGTGGTCATGATGTAGTTATACTGCTCATAGGGCAGCAGGATGTGGTTGGGGATGGCGGAGAGGTCGTAGCCGTTGGCCGCCCAAACCGTCAGCAGGGCAGTGTTCACGTCGTTCAGAATCTGATCGGGCGTCTTGGTGCTCCACTCCGTTCCGGAACTGGTGCCGGTGGCTGCGGCGGTGGTCTCTGTCGCCAGGGGGCTGTTCACAAGGCCCGTGGTGCCATACTCAGTGATTCCGGTATAGGTGTTCTGATCCACGTGCTTGTCATAGGACATTCGCACGCCGTCCTGCAGCAGATTGTCCAGGGACCGGCCGATGTAGTTGGCCCGCTGCATATCCTGCCACATGACCCGCAGGGCCGCCGCGAAGGTGTGGGCCTTGAACACGCCCTTGTCCACACTGGCCTGCACGATGGGGATGCCGTTGGCACTGCCTGCTGTCACAGGAGATGCGCCCGCGCCTCCGGTCATGCCATAGGCCACCGTCATGGCGGACACATAATCCACCCAGCCGCCGCCGGACTGGATCACGATGTCGCGGGGATAGGTAACGCTGGTCAGGGGCTTGCGAATCAGCGGGTCCCGCTTCTCCAGCTCGGAGACCAGGAACGCGTTTCCGGACTGAATGCCGTTTGCGTCCATGGTGGGCACGCCGGTCACTGCGCCCTGGGTCCGGGCGGTGAACACCCCGGCGTTGGTGGTTCCAACATTGGTAAAGCTCATGTGTTAGTCCTCCTCGTATAATAAGTTTCAAAGTTAATAGTTTCAGGTATCAGCAGGCTTTG
>CABQCB010000127.1 GCA_902462475.1 uncultured Oscillibacter sp.
GAGAGGTGCGCCGCGGGGAAATCCTACCCGTACCTAAGCCGTAAGATTTACTTTTTCCATTGCCGCCGCCTTAGCAAATAGAGTTTGATCCTCCATGGAGGTTGATGATTTGAAAAATACCCGTTCCGGCCGCCGGGACAAAAAAAGCAGCCAGTATGGCTGGGTGGCCACGGTGTTCTGCATCGCCGTGACATTGTCCGCGGTGCTGAGCCTTGCGTCCGAGTCACTGATGGCCGGGGCCGGTGTGGCTGTGGCGCTTTTGATCCTCGCCCTGTTTATCGGACTTGGCATTTTGTTCGATATCATCGGTGTCGCGGTGACTGCCGCGGATGAAAAACCCTTTCATTCCATGGCTGCCCACCGGGAGAAGGGCGCGCGGGAGGCGCTGCGTCTTTTGAAAAACGCCAGCCGCGTATCCAGTGTGTGCAACGATGTGGTGGGCGATATCTGCGGCATCGTCAGCGGTACTACTGCGGCGGTGATCGTGACCCAGCTGCAGCGGAGCCTGAACACCCGGACCGTGCTGCTGAGCGTTGGCGTGACGGCGCTGATCTCCGGCCTTACCATCGGCGGCAAGGCGCTGGGAAAGACCTTTGCCATCCGGAAGAGCACCCAGGTGGTGTTTCTGGCCGGACGCTTTTTGCATTTGTTCCATCGCTGAGAGGAGATAGAGATTTGTGATATTGGAAACGATTCATTCCCCGGAGGACGTCAAGAAGCTGGACAAGCATCAGCTGCCCGAGCTTTGTGCCGAGATCCGGGAATTTTTGGTTCAGAACGTGTCCCGCACCGGCGGGCACCTTGCCTCGAACCTGGGAGCGGTGGAGCTGACGGTGGCCATCCACCGGGTGTTCGATACCCAGCGTGATCGGCTGGTGTTCGACGTGGGGCACCAGTGCTATGTGCACAAGGCGCTGACCGGCCGGCAGGAGCTGTTTTCCACTCTGCGCCAGTTCGGGGGTCTCTCCGGCTTCCCCAAGCCCCGGGAGAGCGTCCATGACGCCTTCATCGCCGGTCATGCGTCCAACTCCGTGTCCGTGGCTCTGGGCATGGCCCGGGCCCGCACGCTGACCGGCGGGGACTACCGGGTGCTGGCTCTTATCGGAGACGGCGCACTGACCGGCGGCCTTGCCTACGAGGGCCTCAACAATGCCGGCGCCTCCGGGGAGCCGCTGATCGTCATTTTGAACGACAACGGCATGTCCATCAATCCCAATGTGGGCGCGGTGCCCCGGCATCTGGGCCGCCTGCGTTCCAAGCCGGCCTACTACCACTTCAAAAAATGGTACCGGGGGCTGTTCGGCAAGCATCCCGCCCAAAACCCCATTTACCGGTTCAACCATCAGGTCAAATCTTTCCTGAAAAAGAGCCTCTGGCCCCGCAGCACCATGTTTGAGGACATGGGCTTTACCTATCTGGGGCCTATCGACGGACACGACCTGCCCCGCCTGTGCGATATGCTCCAGTGGGCCAAGGAGCTCAACGGCCCGGTTTTGGTGCATGTGTACACGGTCAAGGGCAAGGGCTATCCCTTTGCGGAGGCCAATCCCGGCAAGTTCCATGGTATCAGCCCCTTTGACCCGGAGACCGGGCTTTTGAAAAAGCCCGGCGGGGAGACGTTCTCCTCCGTATTCGGCAAGACTCTGTGCGACTGCGCGGCTCAGAACAGCCGCGTGTGCGCCATCACCGCCGCCATGGCGGACGGAACGGGCCTGACGCCTTTTGCCAAGGAGTTCCCCAACCGCTTTTTCGATGTGGCTATCGCGGAGGGCCATGGGGTCGCCATGGCCGCGGGCCTTGCCAAACAGGGGATGATCCCGGTATTTGCCGTGTACTCCACATTTTTGCAGCGGGGCTATGACCAGCTGATCCACGATGTTTCCCTGCAAAACCTGCATGTGGTGCTGGGGGTGGACCGGGCGGGCCTGGTGGGCTCCGACGGCGAGACCCACCATGGCTGTTTCGACGCGCTGTACCTTTCCGCCATCCCTGGCTACACGGTGCTGTGTCCCGCCAGCTTTGCGGAGATGCGGTCCATGCTGCGCCAGGCGCTCTTTGCCATTGATGGCCCTGTGGCGGTGCGTTATCCCCGAGGCGGAGAAGGAAACTTCAAGGAAGACCATTCCGCGGAGGGCGCGGCGGTGCAGCTGCGCAGCGGCACGGATGTGACGCTGGTGGCCTACGGCATCATGATCAATCAGACGCTGGAGGCGGCGGACCTTCTGGAAAAGAAGGGCATCCACGCGGGCGTGGTGAAGCTCAACCGCATCTCGCCGCTGAACTTTGAAGACATTGAGATCCTGGCGGACGCGGATACGCTGGTGGTGGCGGAGGACTCCTTCGGCGCCGGCTGCGTGGGCCAGCGATTGGCGGCGCTGCTGGCGGAGCAGGGGAAGGCGCCCCGCCGCCTGGTGCTGCAGAACCTTGGAAAGACTTACGCCCCGGAGGGCAGCGTGGCGGAGCTGGAGCACAGCTTCGGCCTGGACGCCGCCGGCATCGCCGCGGCTGCGGAGGAGGGACGCAAATGAGCAACAAAACACGTTTGGACGTGCTGCTGGTGGAGCGGGGGCTCCAGGAAAGCCGCCAGAAGGCCCAGGCCACCATTATGAGCGGACTGGTGTTCGTGGGCGGCCAGCGGGTGGACAAGCCCGGCACTGCCGTGGCCAACGATGCCGAGATCGAGGTGCGGGGCGGACTGAAATATGTGAGCCGGGGCGGGCTGAAGCTGGAAAAGGTCATGGCCACGTTCCCGGTGGCGCTGGAGGGCGCCGTGTGTGCCGATATCGGCGCGTCCACCGGCGGCTTTACGGACTGCATGCTGCAAAACGGCGCGGCCAAGGTCTACGCCGTGGATGTGGGCTACGGCCAGCTTGCCTGGAAGCTGCGCAGCGATGAGCGGGTGGTGTGCATGGAGCGCACCAACGCCCGTTATCTGACCCATGCGGAGATCCCCCAGGAGCTGGATTTTGCCTCCGTGGACGTGAGCTTCATTTCCCTCAAGCTCATTTTGCCGGCACTGGCAGGCCTTGTGCGTGAGGGCGGGCATGTGGCCTGCCTGGTGAAGCCCCAGTTTGAGGCCGGCAAGGAAAAAGTGGGCAAAAAGGGCGTGGTCCGGGACCCCGCCGTCCATCTGGAGGTGCTGGAGCACTTCCTAGAACATGCAAAGGAAAATAACTTTACAGTCCTTGGCCTGACCTATTCTCCCATCCGCGGCCCGGAGGGGAATATCGAATATCTGGGGTATCTGGAGAAGGGAAGCGGCACGCCGGGCAGCTTTGATTTGCCGGCGCTGGTGGCGGAGTCCCATCAGGTGCTCAAAGAGCACGGGGAGGGGAGTGCGCCATGAATCCCAAAAAGATCATTCTCTGCCCCAATCCCAACCGGGACCGGGGCATGAGCACCACCAAAGAGGCCCAGAAGATCTTGAAGGAGATGGGCTTTCGGACGGTGGTCTGCTCTCCGTTCCGGGATCAGAAGGACGGGGCCTTTGCTGACTTTGACGTGCGTCCCCTGCAGCAGGAGATGCGCTCGGCGGACCTGATGATCACCTTCGGCGGGGATGGGACCATTTTACATCTGGCCAAAATGGCGGCGCTGCACAAGCTGCCGGTGCTGGGCATCAACATGGGCGGCCTGGGGTTCATCGCCGAACTGGAGTCCGGCGAGCTGGATGTGCTGCGGCGGCTGAAAGACTGGGACTTCCAGATGGAGCAGCGCATGATGCTAGATGTAGCGGTGATCCGTGAAGGAAAACAGGTTTACACCAACTTGGGCCTCAATGATGCGGTGATCCGGGAGGGCCCGATCTCCCATGTGATCCACCTGAAGATTGCCTCGGACGGGCGCCACCTGGCGGACATTGCCGGCGACGGTGTCATCATCGCCACGCCCACGGGTTCCACGGCCTATTCTCTCTCTGCGGGGGGGCCGGTGGTGGAGCCGGTGGCCCAGACCATGGTGGTGTGTCCCATCTGCATCCATAACATGCGGTTTTCCTCCTATGTGCTCTCGCCGGAGCACACCTTGACCATCGAGCTGGAGCGCAACGGCCGCAAGCCCGTCTACCTGTTTGTGGACGAGAGCCGTGGCTTTTCCCTGAAGGCCGACGACCAGGTGGTGGTGCGCCGGTCCAAATACGCCATGAAGCTGGCGCGTCTGACGGAAAAGAGCTTTTGTGAGATTTTTGCCCAAAAAATGCTTCCGGGAGGGTTTAGCGATGAAAAATGAACGTCAAAACATGATTCTTGAGATCATTTCCCAGGAAAATATCGAGACGCAGGAGCAGCTGCTCTCCCGCTTGCAGGAGCGCGGCATCACCAGCACCCAGGCCACCATCTCCCGGGACATCAAGCAGATGCACCTGGTGAAAGAGCCGGTGGGGCAGGGCGTGTATAAATACGCCGTGTCCGGCAACCGCACGAAGCTGAACTTTGCCGAGAAGCTGCGCACCATCTTCCGGGAGAGCATCACCAGCATCGACTATGCCCAGAACATCGTGGTCATTAAGACCATGCCGGGCCTGGCCAGCGCCGCCTGCGCCGCGCTGGACAATATGGAGTTCAACTTCCTGGTGGGCTCTCTGGCAGGAGACGACACCGCCTTTTTGGTGATGCGGGACACGGAGTCCGCGGCGGACTTCTGCGAGGAGATCAAGGAGATGCTGTGATCCCGCCGCCCACGGGGCGCGGGAAGGAGAGAGTAGCATGCTGGAATGGCTTCACATTGAAAATATCGCGGTCATCGAGGAGGCAGACATCCGCTTTCAGCCCGGCTTCAACGCCCTCACCGGTGAGACCGGCGCAGGTAAGTCCATCGTCATCGACGCCCTGGGCGCGGTGCTGGGCGGACGCACTTCCCGGGAGCTGATCCGTACCGGGGCGGAGCGGGCCTTTGCCAGCGCTGCCTTTTCCGGCGTGAGCGCGGAATTGCCGGGCCTTGCCGAGTGCGGTGCGGCCCCGGATGAGGACGGATGCCTGGTGATGCAGCGGGAGATCGGCAGCGACGGCCGGAGCCTTTGCCGGGTTGGCGGGCGTCCGGTCACTGTGTCCCAGATGCGCCGGGTGGGCGAGGAGCTTTTGAACATCCACGGCCAGCACGACGGCGTGCAGCTTTTGGATGAGGAGCGCCACGTGGCCTATCTGGACCGCTTCGGCCGCACGGAGGACGTGCTCTCGGCCTATCAGGCGTCCTACGGCGCCATGGCGGAGCTTCAGCGGAAGATCTCCGCTTTGCGGATGGATGAGGCGGAAAAGGCCCGCCGGATGGACAGCCTGCGCTTTCAGATCGACGAGCTGGAGCGGGCGAAGCTGCAGCCCGGCGAGGAAGAGGGGCTGGCGGAGCGCCGCAACCTCCTGCGCAACGGGGAGAAGTACCTCTCCGCTCTGTCCGGGGCGGATTACTGCCTCTCCGGCGGCGAGGAGGGCGGCGGCGTAGTCAGCGCCATCCGGGACGCGGAGGAGGCCCTGTACGGCATCCGCACCCTGGGTGACGAGATGGCCCGGCTCTATGAGCGGCTGGGCGCCCTGCGCAGCGAGGCCTACGACATTGCCGAGACCGTCCGGGATCTGCGGGAGAGCTTTGACTTCTCTCCGGCGGAGCTGGACGCGGTGGAGAGCCGGACGGATCTTTTGTACCGGCTGAAAAAGAAGTACGGCGCCACGGTGGAGGAGATGCTGGCCTACCT
>CABQCB010000128.1 GCA_902462475.1 uncultured Oscillibacter sp.
GATCTGGGGGAAGTTTCCCCCGGTCTTTTTGCTTGCATTTTCCCCACAGGTGTGGTATAGTGCCATCTGACAGGTGCCATCTCCCTGTCCAAGCGCCCGCTTCGGGCGTTCGTTCGGCCCCCCGGGGCCGTTCTCTAAACAAAAAAATGGAGGTCGCCCGGGCCTTACCACGGGCTTTTTGTGTGTGTTTGTGCAAAAGACCTCCGAATTCTTTTCAGGAGGTCTTTTCCTATGTCCAAATCCCGTTTCACCATCCGGCAGCTGACCACAGCCGCCATCATCGCCGCCGCCTACGCCGCCTTGACGCTGCTGCTGCCCATCCCCCAGTACGGCGGCGTGCAGCTGCGGGTGGCGGAGGCCATGACCGTGCTGCCCTTCTTCTTCCCGGAGGCCATCCCCGGCCTGGCCGTGGGGTGCTTTTTGGCCAACCTGCTGGGCTCCCCCTACGTGCTGGACTGGATCTTCGGCACGCTGGCCACGCTGCTGGCCGCCCTCTGGACCTCCCGGATCAAGACCCGGGCCCTGGCTCCCCTGCCCCCGGTGGTGTGCAACGCCGTGATCGTGGGCGCGGAGATTGCCTACTTCGCCACGCTGGACGGCGCCGCCTTTTGGCCTGCCTACGCCTTCAACGCCCTGACCGTGGGCCTTGGCGAGGCCATCGCCTGCTTCGTGCTGGGCACACTGCTGCTGCGCGCCCTGGAGCGTGTCCCCGCCCTCAAGCGCGCCTGATGAGATTCCCGGGCTCCGTCCAGATGCGGAGCCCGTTTCTTATGCCCGGAAATTTCTTCCTTTCGCCCCCTTGGCCCCTTCCAGGTCCTTGAAAATCCCGCGGCAGTGTGATAGGATAAACGCTGGAACCCATCTTTTCCCTCGATTCCGCTGTTTTCGGGTCGAATCTGCAATATAAAATCTGCGTATATGCATTACTTAGGAGGTTGCCTATGATCACGAAGGACATCGTTTACATCGGTGCAGACGACAAGGATCTGGACCTGTTTGAGGGCCAGTATCCTGTGCCCAACGGCGTGTCCTACAATTCCTATGTCATCCTGGATGAGAAGATCGCCGTGATGGACACGGTGGACAAGCGCAAAACGGAGGAGTTCCTGGCCAATCTGGACGCGGCCCTCAATGGCCGGCAGCCGGACTATCTGGTGGTCAACCATGTGGAGCCCGACCACGCCGCCAACATCCAGTGCCTGCAGGAGAAGTATCCTGACATGCAGCTGGTGGGCAACGCCAAGACCTTCCAGATGCTGCTTTTGTACTTCCCCAACCTGGACCTGAGCCGCTCCGTCACCGTCAAGGAGGGCGACACGCTGTCCCTGGGCCGCCACACGCTGCACTTTGTGATGGCACCCATGGTGCACTGGCCCGAGGTCATGATGACCTATGACGACTGCGACAAGGTCCTCTTCAGCGCCGACGGCTTCGGCAAATTCGGTGCGCTGGATACCGACGAGGACTGGGACTGCGAGGCCCGCCGGTACTATTTCAACATCGTGGGCAAGTACGGTCCCCAGGTGCAGGCAGTTTTGAAAAAGGCCGCCGGGCTGGACATCCAGATCATCTGCCCCCTCCACGGCCCCGTGCTCAAAGAGAACCTGGGCCACTATCTGGAAAAATACGATCTTTGGAGCAGCTACGGCGTGGAGACCGAGGGCGTGTTCATCGCCTTTGCCTCCATCCACGGCCACACCGCCCAGGCGGTGGAGAAGCTGGCGGAGCTGCTCCGTGCCAAGGGCTGCCCCAAGGTGGCCGTGGCCGATCTGACCCGGGGCGATATGGCCGAAGCGCTGGAGGATGCCTTCCGCTACGGCAAGATCGTGCTGGCCGCCGTCTCCTATAACGCCGGCGTCATGCCCGCCATGGAGGACTTCCTCCACCACCTGAAGGGGAAGAACTTCCAGAAGCGGACCGTGGCCCTCATGGAAAACGGCTCCTGGGCCCCCTCCGCCGCCCGCACCATGAAGGAGATCCTCTCCCAGATGAAGGAGATCACCGTGGTGGAGCCCACCGTCACGCTGCGGGGTGCGTTCAAGGAAAGCGACATGCCTGCCCTGGAGGCACTGGCAGACGCCATTTTGCATTGAGAAAAAAGCACCGGCCTTTCGGCCGGTGCTTTTTTCATGGTTTCAGATATGCCGCCGCCTGCAATACGCCGTAGAGGACCGGCTGGTGGATGAGGTAGAGGATCAGGGAGTGGCGGCCCAAAAACATCAGCGGCCGCACGGCGACGCGCCGCAGCACCGCCTTGTCCTTCCACAGCGGGAACAAAAGCCATCCCACCCAGAAAAGGAAGATCCACGGCAGCAGGGAAAAATAATCCGTGGAGGAGAAGGAGTGGGGCGGGAACCCCAGGAAGGCCGTCAGTTCATTTTGATACAGCCACTCCGGCAGCACCTCCGCACCCAGGAGCATCCCCTCGTCGATCTTGCGGGTGAGGGCAAACAGCCCGGCGCACACTGCCGCGCCGGGGATCGGTGGGATCCGCTCCAGCGCCGGCCGCACTGCCGCTGTGACGGCGGCCGCCGCTCCCAGGAACGTCAAGATCCCCCAGCGCACCGCGTCCTCCGGCGTGGCCAGGCCCGTCACGGCCATGACCAGAAGTCCCGCCGCGAACACCTTGGCCCCGTGGCGCAGGGGATGGCGGCTCAGGTGCAGGCAAAAGCCGGAGAGCAGGATGAAGCTCCAGCAGATCTGCTGCTGCCAGAGAAAGCCCGGCCAGCCGTCGTACCAGCCAAGTTCCCACCCTCCAAGATTCACCGCGTCCCACAGAGCATGGTAGACCACCATTTCCACCAGGGTAAGGCCCCGGAGGGTATCCAGCAGGCCCAGCCGCGCCGCGGGCCGGGCCCTTCCCTTGTATACCATCCGCATCCCCCCTGTCTCTTTTTTCCATCCGTATTGTAAAAAGGGATCCGCTCTCTGTCAACCGGACAAAGGGGCTTTTTCCTGTTTTTCACAAAAAAACGCCGCCCGGTCGGGCGGCGTTTTTTTACTTTTCCTCGAACTGATCCTTGCCGGCGCTGCACAGGGGGCACACCCAATCGGCGGGCAGATCCTCCCACTTGGTGCCGGGAGCGATACCGTTGTCGGGGTCACCGGCAGCCTCGTCATACACATAGCCGCAAAGAACGCACTCATACTTCTTCATGTTTTTTCCTCCTCAAGTGTTTTGTATGCTTTCTTCCTGCATCATAGCAGAGTATATCCAGAAATGCTGTTGTTTTTCCAACAGTGATCAACGAATTTTTTTGCGCAGCTTCTCCTTGACCTCCGGACTGAGCAGCTTGGCCGCCGCCCGGATCGGCAGGGGGCGCAGAGCGAAAAAGCGCTTGCGCACCTGATCGAAGGGCTCCAGGGCATAGGCGGCGAAAAAGGCGGACCGGTCAGGGGGCTGGGCAATGGGAGAGGCCAGCCGGGGATTGCCGGCGATGGCACGCTCCAGGGGGAATTTCTCCTTGGCCAGAGGCAGCTGGTCAAAAAGATGGCTTCCGTGGGCGGTATTGACCAGCAGCAGCGAAACGCCCTTTTCCTGCTGCTCCGGCAGCTCATCGCTCCGCAGGCCCCAGAAGTCGCCCAGGGTGAAATCGCCCACCCGGGCGGCGGAGGTATAGGCACAGCGGTAGCAGCTGGGCCGCAGGAACAGCGCCCGGCCGAAGGCATGGCCGTACTCCGTCGCAAACAGCGGCGCGGAATCCACACTGCCGTCGCTGTACACCACGGTGAAGTGACTGTCCTTCCAGCCGGTGACCTTGTTGCGGAAGCGCACCGCCTGGATCGTCTTGCCCTTGCGGCGCTCAATGGAGCGCACCATGTCCTCCCATACGCCGGGGGAGGGCACGCCATGGCAGACCAGATCGCAGGTGACCAGGTTGTCCGGCCGGGTGCCCAGATAGCGGTACAGCCCGTCCACCTGACAAGGAGTGCCGGAAAAGAGCACCAGACGGCTTTCCAGCCAGTGCTTCACCTCCCGGTAGCAATCCCCCAGGTCGCTTTGCACGTACTTGGCGCCCCGCAGACGCCAGAGCTCCTCCTTGCGGAAGCACGCCACGTGCCGCAGATGCTGATGGCCGTCCATGGCGGCGCCGAACACCACGCCGCCGCACTCGAGCACATACTCCGCCAGCAGGGAGAACACGCCCCCGGAGGTGGAGTCCTTGCGGATGTCCTCGACCCGGTTCCAGGCGGCAAAGGCCGCCGGCAGCGGGCGCTCCGGCTGCTCCCGGAGGGCCGGGCAAATGGCGGTGCAGTGGCCGCAGCGGACGCACAGGTCACTGTGGATCACCGGGTAGAGGAAGCCCTCCTTGTCCCGCTCCATGGTGATGGCGTCCTTGGGGCAGCCGCTGGCGCAGGCGCCGCAGCCGGTGCAGTGGATATGGGACGCCAGCGTGGGCAGGCTGTCCTGCGCCGGTGCCGGTTCCTCCTCCCGGGGTTCCAGCGGCTCATCCGCCAGTGCCCGGCGAAGATACTCCACCGAGTCCCGCCGGGCCTGCTCCAGCCGCCGCTCCACCTCGGACCAGCAGATGGCATCGTGCACGTCGGCGGTGTCGCCCTTGCCCACCACCCGGTTTTCAAGTCCCAGGCGGCTGAGCAGGCTGAAGGTGCGGGAACTCTCCGGCGCGGCCAGCTCGCTGGGGGCCACGGCGGTGAAAAAGGGCTTTTGGAACTGGACGGAGAACACCGTCCCGTGGAAGGAGTTGGTGCACACATAGCTGGCGCCCCGGAACAATCCCAGGAACTCCGCCGGGCCCGCGTCCAGCACACAACGGGCCTTGGGATGCACCCGCTGACGGATGCCGCAAAGCTGCACCACCGGCAGCCCCGTCTCCTCCGCCAGGCGGCGGATATAGGGTGCCAGCGCGCCGGGCTTGCTGATGCAGTAGCACAGGATATAGCCGCCCTTCTCCGCCGGGGGCGCCGCAATGGCGCTCCAGGCGCTCTGGTCCAGCAGCAGCGTGGGGTCCAGCACCACGGGCACGGTCTTGCCCGTCACATGCTCCACGATGGCCTGTCCCTGCCGCTCCCGCACGGAGATATGGGAAAAGGCGTCCAGATAGGACCGAAGCTCTTCCTCCATCCCCTCCGGCACCGACGGGATGCCGAAGGAGGGGGCGTAGGCGATCTTGCGCTTTTGGGAGAAGGCACCGAAAAATACCGGGTCGAACTTTCCATCGGGAAAGATCTTCGGGTTCCAGATCTGATCGCTGCCGGAGAGGATCACATCATAGGGAAGATCCGCGCCCGCCAGTTCTGCTGCGCTCTCGTAGCGGTGGGAAGAGCGCTTGAGGTACTGGCGGGAAAATGCCTCGAAGCGGTCGTAGCGTGCCTTGAGGGCCCCATAGTGCAGGGCGGTATGGGCGTCCGCCGCCGCGCTGCCCAGTCCCGTGGGGGCGCGGAAGAGGGCGTTATTTTGGTTGACGTAGTAGTCCACGATCTCACATTCCCCGCCCAGGGCCTCCACGGCCCGCTCCGTGGCATAGGCCTGCAAAAGGGCCCCGTAGTGGTGGATGTGGTAAAAGGTGACCAGTCCTGTTTTCAAAGCGTGTCTCCCCTTCTTTCCGGCAGGTCCATCTCCGCCTGAGCAGGCGCCAGGTCGTCCTCGGCCACCCAGTCGGACACGGGCACCACCTCAAAGTCCGTCTTGGTGCGGCGGATGACCACCCGCTCC
>CABQCB010000129.1 GCA_902462475.1 uncultured Oscillibacter sp.
GTCCCGCCACGCTCATGGCGGTGACAGACTTGCCGGAGCCGGACTCGCCCACCAGGCCCAAAATCTCCCCATCGTGGATGGTGAGGGATACGCCGGAGACGGCCTCTCTGGTGCGGTTATGGAATTTTACATGCAGATCTCGGATCTCCAGCATCATACCACCTCCCCGCCGCGGCGCTGGAGGCCCTCCCCGATGAGCCCCACGCCGAACACCAGCAGCACGATGGTCACGCCCGTGCCCAGGACGTACCAGGGCGCGGCGCTCAGCATGCCCTGGGCCTCGGAGAGCATATAGCCAAGGGACGCGTCCGGCGGCGTCACGCCCACGCCCAGATAGCTCATGGAGGCCTCCGCCAGCACGGCGTTATTAAAGCCAATGGTCATGGCCGGCAGCAAAACCGGCATGATATTGGGCAAAATGTGCACGATAATGATCCGCGCACTGGATGCGCCCATGAGGCGGGCGCTTTTCACATAGTTGGCGTCCCGCACAGCGGCCACCGCCGTACGGGTGACCCGGGCGAAGCTGGGGATGAACACCAGCCCCAGGGCCAGCACCACATTATATTTATTGCCCGGTCCCACCACGGAGATGATGACCAGGGCCAGCAAAATGCTGGGAAAGGCGGTGAGGGCGTCGTTGAAGCGCATGAGCACCTCATCCACCACGCCGCCGAAGTACCCGGTCACGGCGCCCACGGCCGTGCCGCACACGGCGCCGATGGCCACGGTGGCCACAGCGATGGCAAACGTGGTGCCTGCGCCCTGCATGACCCGGCTGAAGATATCCCGGCCGAAGCTGTCCGTTCCCATCCAGTGGGCCAGGGAGGGTCCGCACAGCTTGGGCCCCACCTCCATGGCGTTGGGATCGTAGGGCGTCCAGAAAAAGCTCACCAGGATCATGGCGGTGAGGATGCCGGTGAGGATCAGTCCCGCCAGCAAAAATCCATTTCTCCGTTTCATGCGCCACCTCCCAGCCGAAGCCGCGGGTCGATGCGCTGGTTGATGAGGTCCGCGGCGGTGCCTGCCAGCACCACCCACAGCGCCAAGATCACCACGATGGCCTGCACCACCGGGTAGTCCCGGCTGCCGATGGATGCCACCAGCAGCCGTCCAAGACCCGGGATGGCAAACACCTGCTCGACGATGATGCTGCCCGCCACGATCTCCGCCATGGTCTGGGCCAGGAACGTCACCACCGGCACCAGGGAATTTTTCAGCACGTGTCCGTACAGCACCCCCCGGCGGTCATTGCCCCGGGAGATGGCCGTGCGCACATAGGCCCGGCCCATCTCCTGGCGGATGGTGCTGCGCAGCATCCGCACCGTCATGGCTACCCGGGGAATGGCAATGGCCACAGCAGGGAAGAACAGATACTCCAGCGCGCCGCCGAAGTTGGTCGTCATGGAGGGGAAGCTGCCGTGGACGAACACGTGAAGCATGGTGCTGAAGATCCAGGTCAGGAGGATGCCGGTGAAAAAGGGCGGCACCGCCATGCACAGCTGGTTGAAGGCGGTGGCGGCGGCGTCCAGCCTGCCGCCCTCCCGCCCGGCGCCGCGCACCCCCAGGGGGATGGACACCACCACGATCAAAAGAAAGCTCAGCGCGCTCAGGCACAGCGTCACGCCCACCTTGGGGGCGATCAGCTCCCACACCGGCTGGCGGTAGCTGTACGATGTGCCAAGGTCTCCGGTGAAAAAGCCGATGAGCCACTCGCCGTAGCGGACCAGCAGCGGACGGTTGAGCCCCAGCTCCTCTCGCAGCGCCTCCACCTTCTCCGCCGTGGCCTGGGTGCCCAGCATGGCGGTGGCCGGGTCGCCGGAGATCACATCAAAGGCCGCAAACGCAAGGAAGGAGACGATGACCATGGTCAGCAGCAGCATGGCAATGCGTTTTGCCGCGTATTTCATGGTCTTCGCCTCCCTTCCCCGTCAGCGGCAAATTCCTTGCCGCCGCGCATATCAGGCAGTATAGTGGATGCCGGCCAGATCCAGCACGTAGATGGGATAGAAGGTCACGCCCTCCAGTCCCTTGCGCACCGCCACCAGGTCCGCCAGATCCTGGATATAAACATTGGCGGCATTTTCCGTCAGGTTGCGCTCCATCTGCTTGTAGAGCTCCGTCTGGGCCGCGTCGTCATAGGTGGCGACAGCCTGGGTGAACAGCTGGTCGTAGTCCGCGTTGTTGTAGTTGATGAAGTTGTCGCCCGCCGTGGAGGTGAACCGCTCCAGCAATGCCCGGGCGGTCATGTTGGACGCATCCACGCCCACCACCGTGGACTGGAACTGGCGGCCGGTGTAGGTCTCGTCCACCCAGCTCTCCCACTCCACCGGCAGAATGGTGGCGTTGATGCCCACGGCCTTGAGCTGTTCCACCAGCACCGTGGCCGTATCCACATGGGGCTGGTAGTTGCTGGGCACGGTGATGGTCATATCAAAGCCGTCGGGATATCCGGCCTCCGCCAGCAGCGCGCGGGCACGGTCGGGATCGTAGGTATAGTAATCGGTCAGGCTCTCGTCAAAGTACTTGCCGAAGGCGGGGTACATACTGGAGCCGATGGGGCTGCCGTAGCCGTCGAAGGCCAGGTCGATGATCTGCTGCTTGTCCACGGCGTAGCAAAGGGCCTGCCGCACCCGCACATCGTCAAAGGGCTCCTCGGCGTTGTTGAGGTACAGGGCCTGCACCAGGTTCATGGTGCCCTCGGCCACATTGAAGTCCTCGCCCAGCTGGGCCACCTGGGTGCTGGTCAGATGGGCGCACAGGTCGATGGCGCCGCTTTGCAGGCTCATGAGCAGGCTGTCGGCGTTCTCAATGATCTTGAAAGTCACCTTGTCCAGCGACGCGGGGGTGCCCCAGTAGCCGTCGAACTTCTCCAGCACGATGGAGTCCTGAGCCGTCCGGGAGACGAACTTGAACGGGCCGGTGCCGATGGGGGCGGTGTCCTGCTGGTCGTAGTCGGCAGGCAGGATAGCCGTGGTCATATAGGAAATGAACTCATTGCTGGGCTCAGAAAGGGTGATGGTCACCGTCCGCTCATCCACGGCCTGAATGTCCGTAATAGCAGAAAACGCCTCCACCGGGACGATGCCAGTCTCGGTAGCGGCGGTGCAGCGCTGGATGGAATAAACCACATCCTCCGCCGTCACCGGTTCGCCATTGTGGAACTGCACCCCCTCCCGCAGGGTGAAGGTGTAGGTCTTATGGTCGTCAGAAACCGTGTAGCTTTCTGCAACGGCAGGGATCAGATCTCCGTCCGGGGTGGGCTTCATGAGCCCCTCGAACACATTAAACATTACTTCTCTGGTTCCTGCCTTCACGGTTTTGTGAGGGTCAAGACTGTCGTCAAGGTCCTGTGCGATGCCAACGGCGATGGCGTTGGCGGCAGCGCGCGCCTCCGGGGTCTCATCCGTGCTGCTGTCTCCGCATCCGCTGAGTACGGCGCACGCAAGGCACACCAGGGCGATCAGTGCCAGTGCTCTCTTTTTCATTTGTCTTCTCTCCTTACAATCACTGCCTCTGTGGGTCAGTGTTGGGCGGAAGCTGTCCGCCCGGCAGAATCATACCCTCCTTGAAAAAAGGGCCTTGCGGGAACGTCGTTATTTTTATAACAATGGTCCCGCAAGGCTGTATTGTACACGAACAGCTCTTCGATTGCAAGAGCTTTCTGAAATTTTACACACCCTTCCCCGGGCCCTGGTCCTCCTCGGTTTCCACAGCTTTGGACGAGCCGTAGGCCTCGGTGGACAGGGGGAGGGATTTTTTCCGCAGGCGGCTTTCGATGAAGAAGGAGGCCGCGCTGTAAAGGCATGCGCACACGGGCACGCCGAAGAACATGCCGGGAATGCCGAAAAAGCTGCCGCCCACCAAAATGGCGATGATGACCCACAGGCTGGAAAGCCCCGTCTTGTCGCCCAGGATCTTGGGACCGATCACGTTGCCGTCCAGCTGCTGGAGCGCCAGCACGAACAGCACAAAGTAGAGACCCTTGATGGGGTCAGCCAGGACGATGAGGAACGTGCTGGGGATGGCGCCCAGGAACGGGCCGAAGAAGGGGATCACGTTGGTCACGCCCACGATCACGGACACCAGGGGCGTATAGGGGAATTTCAGGATGGAACAGCCCACAAAGCAGATAATACCGATGATGAGGGAGTCCAGCAGCTTGCCCCGGACGAAGCCGGAGAAGATCTCATCCACCTTCCGGGTACCCAGCAGCACCCAGCGCACATTTTCCCGGGAGAACAGGCCGTGGACGATCTTGCGGGCCTGGGCGGCGCACTGCTCCTTGGTGGCCAGCAGATACACCGAGACGATGATGCCCACCAGCAGGTTCTTCAAAAATACCAGCGTGCTCACCACACCGCCGGAGAGCACGGTCATCAGCGTGGACGCCTGGGGCAGCATCTCCTTGGTCAGCCAGGTCTGGATATCTTTATAATAGGTATCCATCTGGACCATGGCCCAGGACTCCACCTCCGGGTTGGTCTCCAGCAGATGCTCCACCCAGCCGGTGATGATCAAATAGTAGTTTTCCACGTTGTTCACCAGCTGCAAAACGCTCTTGTAAAGCTCCGGCAGCAGCACGGAGGCCAGCAGGTAAGCCAGTACGCAGATAACCACCCACGTCAAAAGCAGGCTGGCCGCACGGGGAAGCCTGGCCACCATAAGCCCGTTTTTATGGGCCTTTTGCACAGCGGAGGCAAACAGGTTCCGCTCAAAAAAATTCACCACCGGCGCCAGGAGATAGGCGATCATGGCGCCGTAGAGGATGGGCTCCACCGCCGTGAGCAGCTGACCGCCGACCGCCAGCAGCGCCCGGCCGCCAAACAGGGTGTCATACAGAAGCAAAATCAAGCTGACGGTACAAAAAACCGCCAGTCCCAGTTGAATATACGGCTTTCTCTGTCTCATTGCCACCATCCTTCCAATGTTTTTATTCTACACGGCGCCCCCGGCAATTGCAATCCTCATTTTCCCGTGTTATACTGTCCTTTACACAAATTTGACACCTGGCGCAGGAGGCATTTTATGACCCAGAAAAAGCTCCTTTTCATTGTAAACCCGCGGGCCGGGCGCAGCAAATCCCGCAGTCCGCTGTTTGACGTGATCGCGCTTTGCTCGGAGGCAGGCTATCTCATCTCCGTCCACAAGACCACCGCCCCCGGAGACGCCGCCCAAACCGCCCAGCGGGAGGGCGGCAACTACGATCTGGTGGTGGCCGTTGGCGGCGACGGCACCCTCAACGAGGTCATCACCGGCCTGATGAACCTGGAGCAGCGGCCTTTGCTGGGCTACCTGCCCCAGGGCAGCACCAACGACTTTGCCGCCAGTCTCCATATTTCCGACCACCCGGTCACCGCCGCCATGTCCATGCTGCGAAGCACGCCCCGGGCCCTGGACATCGGCCGGTGGAACGAGCGCAGCTTTGTATATGTAGCCTCCTTCGGTGCGTTCACCCGCACCTCCTACGCCGCCTCCCAGGCCGCCAAAAACGCCCTGGGGCACTTTGCCTATATTCTGGAGGGCGTCAAGGATCTCAACACCCTGCGGCCCTATCACATCCGCCTGACGGCGGACGGCGAGGTGCTGGACGGAGACTACCTGTTCGGCGCCGTGTGCAACTCCACCTCC